>JBIKKU010000106.1:0-8565 GCA_044360245.1 Flavobacteriales bacterium
TTCCACTTGTTCATTTACGGTTACCGTTTCCGACAACACTGCGCCAGGCATTACATGTCCGGGTAACCAAACCATTGCAGCAGATAATAACTGTCAAGGTTTCCTTCCCGATTACACAACACTTGCCACTACTTCCGACAATTGTAGTGCGGTAACTGTTACACAATCTCCTGCTTTAGGTACCACATTAACTGGAGCAGGTACAGTGCAAGTGGTAACGCTCACGGCAACGGATGCAAGCGGCAATACATCCACATGTACTTTCAATGTAACACTAACCGACACCAATGATCCAGTTGTCGTTTCTTGTCCATCCAATCAGAATGTTTCGGCAAATGCTTCTTGTCAGTTTGTGATGGCCGATTATACTGCAACCATGACTGTAACAGATAATTGCTACCCATCGGGTTCAATTGTCATTACACAATCTCCTGCAGCAGGCACAACGGTTTCCGGTACACAAACGGTAACCCTAACGGCCACCGATCCAAGCGGAAACAGCACCACATGTTCATTCCAGGTCATTGTTGCAGATAACACCGTTCCTACGATAGTTACTTGTGCGCCGAACACCACCGGAAACGTAAATGCTTCTTGTCAATACTTACTACCGAATTATTCTTCATTGGTAAGCGCAACCGACAACTGTACAGTTGCATCTTCGCTTACTGTAACACAATCACCGGTAGCAGGTACATTGGTTGGTATCGGAACTACTGTTGTAACGCTCACCGTTTCGGATGCAAACGGCAACTCTAGTACTTGCACATTTAATGTGGTTGTAAGCGACAATACTCCACCTACTTTAACTTGTCCGGGCAACCAAACTGTAGTTGCTGATGCAAGCTGTTCGGGTGTGCTTGCAGATTATACAAGCATGGCAACAGCTACCGACAATTGTGCCGGTGTTGTTTCTGTCACGCAATCACCTGTTGCAGGAACTACACTTACCGGTGCGGGCGCTACACAAACGGTTACCCTTACTGCAACGGATGCCAATGGAAACGTTTCGACTTGTTCCTTTACGGTAACCTTAACCGATACAAGTGATCCGGTATTTGTTACTTGTCCGGGAAATCAAAACGAAGCTCCTGATGCGAATTGCCAGTTTACACTTCCCGATTACACATCGCTTACGAGTGTTACAGACAATTGCGGCAACGTATCAACCATAACCATTTTGCAATCTCCTGTAGCAGGAACTGTAATCACAGGAACAACAACCATTACGCTTACGGCTTCAGACAATTCCGGAAATTCATCGGTATGTACATTTGATGTTATCCTTGCAGATACAACAGCTCCGGTGGTAGTGAATTGTCCGACAACACAAAATGTCAACGCCAATGGTTCATGTTCTTATACTTTAACCGATTTCACATCCACCATTACCGTTACCGATAACTGCGGAACAGGAAGTATCACCATTACACAAAATCCTTCTGCAGGAACTGTTTTGAATAGTGGAACAACAACAGTTGTGCTCACGGTTACAGATGCAATTGGAAACGTCAGCACTTGTTCTTTCGATGTGGTTGTAGCAGACACGACCGCTCCTGTTATTACATGCGGAAATACCATTCAGTCTTGCAATCCGATTGTTACCTTCAGCACGCCAACGGCAACCGACGATTGCGGAATTGCAACGGTAACGCAAACAGATGGTACAGGTTTATCAAGTGGTTCAAGCTTCCCGATTGGAACAACTACACTTGAATTTACCGCCACCGATGGCGCAGGAAACACCAGTGTTTGCACGTTTGATATTATCATTGATGCTACTCCTGATGCCGCTATTGCCTCTTCGGATATCGCGGTTTGTGATACAACAGATCAGGTTAATCTTAGCGGAAACACACCAAGCAATGGAACAGGTACTTGGGTGTTGCTCAATGGCTCAGGAACATTTGGAGATGCACTTTCGCCTAACACCACCTTATCCGGAATCCCTGTTGGAACAACAAGTGTAGCATGGGTGATTAGCAGCGGTAGTTGTACACCAACATCCGACACGGTGAATATTGTTATGACGACTTGTTTTGACATTATCATTCCAACCGGATTTACTCCTGATGGCGACGGAACAAATGATGTTTGGGAAATTCCATACCTCAACCTCTATCATCCGAATTGTCGCGTGGAAGTTTACAACCGTTGGGGAGGAAAACTTTTCGAATCAGACGGTTATGCCAATCCATGGGATGGAACTTACAAAGGCGACAAGCTTCCGATTGGAGCATATTATTTTGTTGTTGATTTTAATGACGGCGTTTCTGATCCTATTAAAGGCACCGTTACCATTATTCGTTAATTATTGAATGCGTAGAAGAATGAAAAAGATAATTTTCACCCTCGGATTTGTATCGGCTCTCGGAGCTGCAAATGCGCAACAGATGCAACAATTAAGTCAGTATCTGATGAACCCCTACCTGATTAATCCTGCTGCTGCGGGATTGACAGATTATGTTGACCTCAACCTCAGTTACCGTGCCCAATGGGTTGGTTTCGATAATGCACCGCGCACTTATTACTTGAGTGGCAATTCGGTGATCGGAAGAATATCGGATGCACCAAGGTATTCGGCTTCTTTACGCACCAGTAAAGCAGCTGCGCCTAAGAACACCGGAATCCGCACGGGTAAAATGCGTCATGCAGTAGGAGGAAATCTGATGACCGATTCTTATGGTCCGTTTAAAAGGAATATGGCGAATGCCTCTTACGCTATTCACTTGCCTATTACCAAAAACATGAACATTGCTGTTGGTGTTGGCATGGGAATTTCAAACATTGTTTTCGATCAGAACAAAGTGGATTTATTAAATCCGAACGATGCAACCTACTCCACTTTTTTAGGATCATCCGACAAGAAGAATCTGTTTGATGTATTCACCGGAATTTACCTCTACACCAATCAATGGCAGGTTGGGTATTCCAATGCACAAATGATGCAGAACAAATTATACTTTGGCGATCCAACCAACGCTGCACTCAAAATGCATCATTTCTTCTCAGCAGGATATAGCATTCAGGCCAATGATAACTTCATCATTACTCCGAATTTGTTGTTGAAATACATGAATCCGGCTCCGGCTGCATTGGACATCAACTGCAAGTTTGAATACAAAGAGGTGATGTACGGAGGAATTTCTTACCGTCACAAAGACGCCGTTGTTGGTATGATTGGTATGCTGTGGAACAATATCAAAATTGGTTATTCTTACGATTATACGATTAGTACACTTCGCAAACAACATTCGGGTGGACACGAAATTATTGCAGGATACAAAATCAAGATCTAACCGAATGAAACACTTCATCCTTTCATCGTTTTGCTTTCTATCATTTGCTGCGGGCGCACAACAATCTGAATTGATTTGGAGTGACCCTGTAAAACTCCCTACAACCATCAATTCAACAGGTGAAGAGGCATTGCTGGTATTTTCACGCGATTCCTCTACCCTGTTTTTTGTTCGTCAGTTTTGGGATGAAAACACCGGTGGAAATGAAGATCAGGATATTTGGTTTTCTAAGCGCAACACGAAAGGTGAATACGAACCTGCAAAAAACCTGAAAGGTTTAAACAATAAAGATTTCAATGCTGTTGTTGGTGTTTCAATGGATGGGAACACCATCTATCTTTACAATGCTTACGTAAAAAAGAAAAATCAACTTGACCGCGGAATTGCTGTCTCCAAAAAGAAAGCAAACGGAACTTACACGGATCCGGTAAAACTTGAAATCAAAAATTTCAAATTGCAAGGCGATCATTTTGGTTTTTATGTCAACCCTCAAGAGACCGTTATTCTTATTTCCTACCAAGGTCCGGATTCCAAAGGAGAGGAAGATTTATACGTTAGCTTACGTCAACCCGATAACACCTGGGGAGAGCTGATCAATTTGGGTTCAAACATCAATTCAAAAGGATTTGAAATTTCACCGTTTTTAAGTGAAGACGGATACTCTTTGTTTTTCTCTTCCAATGGACACGGAGGCGAAGGAGATGCAGATATTTTTGTGTGTTTCCGAATGGATGACACCTGGAGAAATTGGTCGAAACCACAAAACCTGGGCAACAAAGTTAACTCTCCTGCATTTGATGCCTATTTCATTATGTCGGCCAATGAAGCCTATTTTGCAAGCAATCGTGATGGAAACACCAGCGACATTTACATGGTGAAACCTATCATTCCGGAGCCGGAACCGGAGCCTATCCAAGAGATCGTTGAAGTAAAAGTGGATTGTACCAAAGTGGAAAATCCACCGGTATTTACTCCCGAAGAATTCAAAATTTATTTTGCAACGAATTCATCCTATTTGGAGCGCGATGCGATTGCTGTAATTGATGGTGCCATTGCCAAGTTACAATCGGATGCAACACTGAAATGCAATATCAGTTCCCATGCCGATGTGCGTGCAGATGATCAATACAATGTGTGGTTAACCCAACGTAGAGCAAATCGTGTACGCGATTACATGGTATTAAAAGGAATTGCACTTGAACGTATTAACTGCTATTGGCACGGAAAGAAAAATCCGTTGACGACTTGTTTGAATTGTTCCGAAGAAGAATACCGTCAATCCAGAAGAACTACTATTCAGTTGTATAAATAATCGGTTGTATTAAAGTGATATTACAGCCCACATTCTTCCGGTAAGTCCTTTATCGCGACGGTGTGAAAAAAACAAAGGATCGTAGGTACACCATTCCGAAACCCAAATGTTATCTTCTTCAATCCGGGCATGTAACAAGGTTTCCAAATTGCATTGCCTGAGGTTTAGATTTCGGTTTTGAAAACAGTTGTCCGAAAAATTTGCGGCTTTAAATTGCGCAATCAAATCCTCTCCTACTTCATAGCGTTCAACGGAGATTCCCGGTCCAATGGCTGCTTTAATGTGTTCACGTTTTGCGCCTAGTTGCTCCATGGCAACTACAACCTTTTCAGGTAAACGCGCCAAAGTTCCTTTCCACCCGCAATGCGCAGCACCGATTACCCGATTCAACGGATCGTGAAACAATACGGGATAACAATCGGCAGCAGCAACTGCAATGGCCAAATGTGGTTGTTTGCAGACCAATGCATCACCTGTTTGCACTCCGGGTTTAGCTTCCAACACATCGGCACTGTGGATTTGTTTTAACCATGCCGTTTGGTTCAGTTCCAATCCCAATACCTCAAGTGCAATTTTTCTATTCAGTTGGATATTTGCAGGATCATCATCCGAACCGCTGAGGTTCAGACTATCAAAAGGCGATGACGACACTCCGCCCTTTCGGGTGGAAAAACCATGAATCACCTGCCATTCAGGTACTTTCAGCCACATGTTCATTTTAGCTTATTCTTAATTTTCGGGATGAAAAATAACCTGTATTTTGCACCGTAAACAATTCTTCAACATGGGAAAATACGATGAATTTTGTCAAAGTTGCTCCATGCCCCTTGCAAAAGATCCTAAAGGTGGCGGAACAAATGCCGATGGTTCAAAAAGCAAAAAATATTGCAGCTATTGTTACCAAAACGGAAAATTCAATGACCAATTCCAAACCGCCAAGGAAATGCAAACTTTTTTGCGCGCCAAATTGAAAGAGCAAGGATATGGTCCATTGAAACGCTGGTTCTACACTTCTTTAATTCCAAGGTTAGAACGCTGGAATCCGAAATAAAATGTATCCAAAAGGAATGGCGGGGACTTACCGCACGGAGTTTTTCAATTTTCTGAAACTGAAAATGAAACGTCACAAATCTGCTGATGGTTCATGGATGGCCTGGTTAAAATACCCAACAGGAATTGAGGATTTGTATTTCAGATGCGAATTTGAACAAGATGGCGCTCGCTTTTGTATCGATTACCAGCATCGGGATGCAGAAATCCGACAAATGGTTTTTGACCAATTTTTACAAATGAAACCGGTGCTTGAAGAACAGCTCGGAAAAAGATTAAAATGGGAAGCGGAGTTTCAAAAAGATGGAATGACGATTTCCAGAATATACGTGAAATGTCCGGCTACCAACCTTTTCGAAAAAGACACCTGGCCTTCTGCTTTTGCCTTCTTTGAAAAAAAATTACGCTCCACAGATGAGTTTTGGTCCATGGCGCGCTATACATTTATGCAATTGCTTTATTGATCATCGTCCTCCACTTCAGGTTCAATTTCTTGTTCCTGGCGATCGATTCCCAAGGAAAAAAACGACCTGAACTCTTCCCTGCTCATCACTTCGGGATAAACGATTAAGCCTTTGACATGTTCCAAAAATCGATCAAGGGTTTGAAAAAATTCTTTTTTAAAGCGTGGATCTTCAGTCTCCAGAATGAAAGAAGTAATGCACCAATCCCGAATGTTTTTGGCTTCGGGAAAACCACGGAAGGCGCCGGATTCGAACTGACGGATAAAACTTTCCATATCGATTTCCGAAAATCGTGGACCTTGCGGTGCATTTTGTTTACGCAAAGCATGAAGAAAAAAAACAGCTTCCGATTCTCCTTCAGCATTTAAGCGTTCCAATTCAATGGTGGTCCACATGGAAGGATCTTCGTACGTAAAATAATAATCGCTACCCCACGATTTAAAATCCGGTGCTTTCCAAAAAGAAGGCATAAAAAAACCATCGACATGTTCTTCCATAGGGAAACCCATGTCTTCGTGCAGTACAATAAACTCTTGACGGATCATGACACGAATATACTTTTAAAACAAAACAAGTGAAGCAAAAAACTAACCGAACTGTAATGCAAGTTTTTTATCGCATCAAGTACATCTTACCAAAACCTTTGGTGAAATAAGGATCCGCACCCGATTCGCGGTGTTCGACATCTTGTCCGTCTTTACGCACAATAACCCGATACAAGTAAACGCCGTTAGCCAATTGATCTCCAAACTGATCTGTTCCGTCCCATGCGTATTCGGTAATGTTTTTTCCGATGCGAATATCACCCAATTCATCCATGGTAATTTCTCTTACAATTCTACCGGTGATGGTCATGATCTGAATCTTCATGTAATCGGGCAATTCGTTACCCGTAAGCGTAAATACAAAATGTGTACGGGTACTGAAAGGATTCGGATAATTCATTACACTGGTAATCGTGGAATGATTGATGACCTCAAATTTTATGCGGTAATCGATAGCGCCTGAAGCATTTCCTGATTTATCGGAAGCTTGAATCAGCAACTCATAAGTGCCATCTAAAACAAACTCCGGAAAATATTCGATTTTGAATTTACCATTTGGTCCGGAAGAAGGATACCACTGCATCACCACATCCACACCATTTCTGAAATACACACGCTTTTGCTGACCGGAAGGATCTGTGATGTACACCGCAAAAAATGCAGTATCCGATTCCTCGTTCATAATGAGGTAAGGATTTTCATCATTCAAGGAAACCAATACATGCGGCTTCCCACTTACGATATCGCCATTTAAAATGTGCACACCATCAAACGTCACATCCAAAATCGGATTGGTAATATCTTCATTTACATAAAAAGGAACCTGCGCAAAATTATTGAAATGGTATTGCTCCAATTGATCGTATGCAGTGCTTGTCACATTCAAAGGAACCGGATTTACTTCCATCCATACACTGTTCAAACCGGAATAAGCATACGTATCGATGGATATGGTATCGAATAAAATTTCTCCCGATCGCAAAGAATCCTGCAAAGGATAAGTAAGGTAATGACGAACCCTGTTGCGGTCTTCAATCCAGTAATGAATCAACAAAGAATCCATATCCTGATTCGAAATGTTTTTTACCGCAATGGCAAGATCAAAAGTCTGACCTTCCTGCAAAGTATCATTGACCATCGTAGAATAAAAACCCAAATTCCCACTCACTGCTGCTTCAGGGGCAGGCGTATACACCAATTGCCAACGTTGCACTTGCGCAGGAGAGAAATTGGAAGTATCCATAAACCATCCACGCAAACGAACATAAGGATAAACCGATGCATCCACAAGGCTATTAAGATTGATCACGGAATCAAGCGGAGTGAATAAGGTATCGAGCAATAAGGTTTCCACACCATTGGATTGCACTCCGTAAAGCGACAATCGCGCTGTATCTGTTGGAACTGTCTCCACCGCTTTTTGTTCCCAATACAAGGATTGCCAGGAAGAAGAAGGGCCGATTAAAACAGAGCTCATGGAACCGGCATAATCGAATCCGTTTAAGGTATCTTGCAAGGAGAAAAATCCATTTGCCGTTGGTCCCATTTCGACATGGGTTTCAGCAGGAAAACCTTTTCGTCCGTAAACAATCCAGCCTTCGTTCGTCCTTCCTGCATAAATGCTATCTCCCGCACCAATAGTGTTTAGCATGTTATAAACCGATGGAGTAAACACACTGTAATCCGCAAACATCCAGGTGTAGAGAATGAAATAATGTCCGGTTGGAATATGGTTCTCTACCATACTCACCAAAGAATCCATTTCGGTTGGCACCCAATTGCGGAAAGAGAAATATTTTTCGACGCGGTTACGGCAAGAGCAACCTGAATTGTAATTACCAAATTGTTTGTCGCTATTGAGCATAACACACGATGGACAACTCACCGGAACATTT
>JBIKKU010000108.1:0-8482 GCA_044360245.1 Flavobacteriales bacterium
ACAGCCAATGCGCAAATGGAATTGGGAATGAATGTGCGAAACATTATGACTTACGTTGTAGGAATAGCACTCCTCATTGTTGCCGGATTCGGGATCTACAACATTTTGAACATGTTCATTTTCGAAAAGATGGACGATATCGCTATTCTGAAAGCAACCGGATTTTCCAAGCGCGACATTCACCGCATTTTTATTGCCGAAGCGATGATTACCGGATTGGTAGGAGGAGTGCTTGGACTGATCGTTGGTTTTTTAATTTCATATGGCATAGACAACATTCCTTTCGAACAAACCTTTATGCCCGCTTTAAAAACATTCCCGGTCAATTACGATCCCAAATACTACATCATAGGAATTACGTTTGCATTGATCACCACATTTTTTGCCGGTTATCTGCCTGCCCGCAAAGCAGGAAAGATCGATCCTGTAGAAATTATCCGAGGTAAATAATGGAAATATTAAGAGGAGAAAATATCAATAAATTTTTTCACGACCCTGCCGATTTCCAGGTGCTGAAAGAGGTGAGTCTGTCCGTGCAAAAAGGCGAATTCGTTTCCATCATTGGTAAATCGGGTTGCGGAAAATCAACCTTGTTGTATATCCTTTCCACCATGGACACCGATTACCAAGGGGAGTTGTATATCGCAGAGCAAAAATTAACCGGACTTTCTCAAGATGAATTGGCTAAAATCCGTGGAGAAAAAATCGGATTCGTTTTTCAGTTTCACTATTTGCTTCCTGAGTTTTCGGTCTTGCAAAATGTCATGATGCCCGGAATTAAACTCGGGAAAAAATCAGAAGAACAGGTTCGTTTGGATGCTTTGGAAAAACTCGATCTGCTTGGAATTAAAGATCAGGCCGATAAAAAATCATTCAAGTTGTCGGGTGGACAAAAACAACGTGTTGCCATAGCACGAGCACTCATCAACGATCCAATGATTATCATGGGAGATGAGCCAACCGGAAATCTTGATTCGCGTAATTCGGAAATTGTATTCGATATTTTAAGAGAATTATCCAATTCGCGCGGACAATCCATGATTGTAGTAACGCATGATAATGATTTTGCTGCCAAAACAGACCGCATCATCGAAATGGCCGATGGGAAAATCATCAGTCACGGAGGTTAAATTACCTACATAAAAAAAGCCGAGCGAATCACCCGGCTTTTCTATTTTCTAAGAAAATTATTTTCTGTTTTTAATGTCAACGTAATCACGTTTGGTTGCACCGGTGTAAATCTGACGCGGACGACCAATTGGTTCTTTTTGATCGCGCATTTCTTTCCATTGTGCAATCCAACCCGGGAGACGACCAATCGCAAACATAACGGTAAACATATCTACCGGAATTCCTAATGCACGGTAAATGATACCTGAATAGAAATCTACGTTTGGATAAAGGTTACGCTCTTTGAAGTAAGGATCGTTCAATGCTGTCTCTTCAAGTTTTTTGGCGATTTCAAGAACAGGATCATTCACACCAAGTTTAGCAAGTACATCGTCGCATGCTTTTTTGATGATGCGTGCACGTGGATCGAAGTTTTTGTAAACGCGGTGACCGAATCCCATCAAACGGAAAGGATCGTTTTTGTCTTTCGCTTTGGCAACCCATTTGTCAACGTTTCCGCCATCTTTACGGATAGCTTCCAACATTTCAATTACTTCCTGGTTTGCTCCACCGTGAAGTGGTCCCCACAAAGCAGCAATACCTGCAGAAATTGCAGAATAAAGATTGGCTTGTGATGATCCAACGATACGCACAGTTGAAGTAGAACAGTTTTGCTCGTGGTCAGCATGCAGAATGAGCAACACATCCAAAGCGCGCGCTACAACCGGATCCGGAACGTAGTCGAACGTTGGCATGGAGTACATCATGTGCAGGAAGTTCTCGGTGTAGGAATATTTGTTCAAAGGATAAACCGCCGGGTGTCCCATTGAATTTTTATAAGCCCATGCAGCAAGAGTTGGCATTTTAGCCAAAGCACGATAAATGGTAAGCATTACCAATTCATGACTGCGATTTGGATCGAGTGAGTTGGGATAGAATGTAGACAAAGAACTCATCAATGATGCAAGAATTCCCATAGGATGTGCACCTGATGGATATGCTTCATAAAAACGTTTCATGTCCTCGTGCACGAGTGTGTGCATGGTGATGTCTTCATTGAATTTTGCCAATTGTTGGGCAGTTGGAAGCTCACCAAAAATGAGCAGATAAGCTACCTCTGTGAAAGTAGATTTTTCAGCAAGCTGTTCGATAGGATAACCACGGTAGTGAAGAATACCGTTTTCACCATCTAAAAAAGTGATGGCACTTTTGGTTGCACCTGTGTTTTTGTAACCGGAATCTAAAGTGATGAAACCGGTTTCATCACGCAGTTTGGTGATGTCAATTGCTTTTTCATTTTCGGTGCCTTCAATGACCGGAAGGGTGTACTCGTTTCCGTCAAGTACGATTTTTGCTGTCTGACTCATATTGCTAAAGGGATTGGGCTTTAAGTGTTATATCGCCTAAAAATAGCAAAACTTCCCATCCGTGAAATTGATTCGCAGAAAAAAAGATTTAATGTGCAATAACCAGTTTTTGGAATTCAGTTTTTCCTTGATAGTCAAGTCTTACGAAATAGATACCTGCTGCGAAATCGTCCAATACCAGCCATTCTCCCGAAACCACATCTCCCGATCGCTGCAATTGTCCCGTTTGTGAGAAAATGGCATAGGTGCCCTCGGTATGGGGTTCCAATTGGATTACCAGTGTATTTCCGAAAATGCGGATAGCCGATAAATCCGTGGAGAAATTAAGACCTCGGGTACCCAACTCAATGATTTCACCTGTATTGGTGATGCATTGAAGACGGTAATAATGCCATCCGCTGCGGAATTTTTCTTCAGTGTATTGATAAGAAAATGAAAAATCTGCCGTGCGTTCATGCACCAAAGTCCAGGAATGATCCTCCTCCAGATGCAGAATTCTATAAGAAACCGCTTCCGATTCATTGTAGGTTTTCCATTCCAAAAATGCTTGTCCATTGCTGTTTTCCACAGTAAAGTCAAGCAATTGAATGGAAAGTGGATTGGTTTGGCAATTCACGGAAACAAAATTGGTGGTATTGTAAGCTCGTCCTCTGGCTACATCATAGCTGTTCCCGTTGTTGTTGTCTTGTCCATAACGGTAAGCATATATGCGGTAACAATAAGTCCCGGTTCCATTGGCAGAATAATCGGTATACGATACTGTTGCGGTGTTTGGATTGTCGACATAAGCCAATACCGTGCCTCCTCCGGGAATAGCTGCACCAACGGCATAGTTGGTACCATCTACAGGAGTGCCAAAAGTTGCGGAGGTGTTGAACACAATCATATATCCTACCGTTTCATCATCGGGAACAGGATCGGTGGCTGCATTCCATGTAAAAGTTGCTGCGGCAGTAGGATAGGTTGGAGCTGTTGAAGAAGCTACCGTTTGTGAGGTCATTACGGGCTCACGCAAGGAACGCCAGAAGTCGGAATTGATGGTGTTGGAGCCTCCGCAATGATTGGGTAAACCTAGTGTTAGATTGGTGCTGTTTTTTGTAGTATAGGTTGTTCCATTTTGTGGTGTTGAGGTGCCATATTCTGAAATATTGGTTCCCGGACAAACAAAAATGGCATCACCGGAACTGGCGCTTGTTAAATGGTTGAGTTTGGGGCTTGGAAGAGCGGTCCAATCTGTTCCGGCAGAGGTTGCCTTGTGTCCCAATGCATGAATATGGGTGGTAGAAGAGTTTCTTAATTGAATAATATCAGCTGATCCTGCAAAATTCATACTGTTGTTAGATGTGAAATCGCCGCCATTGAAATAGGTGGTGTTTTGAATAGAAATTTCAAGATATCCGTCAGAAGCATCTGTGTCTTGCGTATAAGTCACACCAAGCGAGCTTGTAGATCTATTTCTTAATAGAATGATTGTCCCAGAGCGCATATGTTGCCAAAACGAGATGTTGTTGAAGTTAATTTGTGGTTGCCATCCAGTTTGGGAAGAATTATTGTCTCGAATCGACCAATTTCGCATATCCGTGTCATCCGTTATGACAAGCAATTCAACATACTCATCTCTGAAATCTGCAGCATTAAAATATCCCGATACCACCACCGATTGGGCTTGGAGCAAATGGGAAAGGAAAAAACAGAATAATCCGGAAAGAAGAATCTTTCGTTTCATAGCAAGGTTGCGGTTCGTTCCGTTGCTTGGAACCGAAGGGTGTTCGCATGGCAAATTTGCAGTATAACTGTTTAAGCAGTATCACCTAAGTGTTAAGTGTTATCAAGGAATTTGTGAAAAATATCGACACAAAAAATGCCGACAGTGAACCGGATGAAAATAGAGAGGCCAGTCCGAACACCATCGGCATTATTAGCAAGTAGTGCCACCCAACAGGTGACATATTAGTAACCCTTTCGGGCCGTGTTTCAGTTTCAGGAAATTGCTTTGAGAAAAAATATCCGCTGCAATTTCGGGGGGTATTAAAATTTTGCAGCGGCTTCGGGACAAGAATGCCCTCAAGGATGTTCGCAATACGAAGATAGTATAAATCCAATACCATCAACAAGTGTTCAATAAAGTCTTATTCACAAATGCTGCATGCAGAGTATTTAAATTACTGATTTTTAACACTTTATTTGTTAATTTTTGAGGTAAATCTTAGAATCATTCCAAATTCCTCTTCAAGGCCTTTGTTAACAATATTCTATAGTCATTCTGCTTCAAAGCCACGACCTTCTTATCTTTGCGCCCATGCATGAAATGATTCTGATCCTCGATTTCGGATCACAATACACCCAACTCATTGCACGACGTGTGCGCGAACTGAATGTGTATTGCGAGATCCACCCCTTCAACAAGATTCCAAATCTGGAGCACAACATCAAAGGAGTAATTCTTTCAGGTTCTCCTTTTTCGGTTCACGATCCGGAACATCCGGTTCCCGATTTATCCTCATTTACAGGTAAAGTGCCGGTTTTGGGAGTCTGTTATGGCGCGCAGTTTTTGGCACAAACCAATGGAGGATTGGTAGAACGTTCGCAAATTCGTGAGTACGGAAGAGCCAATTTGAAATATGTCGACAACAGTTCGGCTTTGACCAAAGGCATGTCGGAACACTCGCAAGTGTGGATGTCGCATGGTGACACCATTACCCGTGTTCCCGAAAATGCGGTAGTGATTGCATCCACACAAGATGTAAACGTTGCCGGATATCAATTCAACGATCGTCAGGTTTACGGAATTCAATTCCACCCCGAAGTATACCATAGTACAGAAGGTGCGGTTTTACTGAAGAATTTTGTGATGGGCATTTGCGGTTTGAAAGGCGACTGGACACCGGATTCCTTTATCGATTCTACCGTTGCCGAATTGAAAAATACCATTGGCAATGATGTGGTAATTCTTGGTTTATCGGGTGGTGTTGATTCATCCGTTGCCGCCGTATTGCTGCACAAAGCCATTGGAAAAAACTTGCATTGTATTTTTGTCGATAACGGATTGTTGCGCAAGAACGAATTCAATGAAGTACTGGAAAGCTACAAACACATGGGCTTAAACGTTACCGGAGTAGATGCGAAAGATCGATTCTATGCAGCTTTAAGTGGTGTTACCGATCCCGAAGCAAAACGCAAAGCCATTGGAAAAGTATTTGTGGATGTGTTTGATGATGAAAGCAAAAAACACACTGATGCACGTTGGTTAGGTCAGGGGACAATTTACCCCGACGTCATTGAATCCGTTTCGGTGAAAGGTCCGAGTGCTACCATCAAATCGCATCACAATGTTGGTGGTTTGCCCGATTACATGAAATTAAAAGTGGTAGAGCCATTGCGTGCTTTGTTCAAAGATGAGGTTCGTCGCGTTGGAAAAGCCCTCAATATCGATCCTTTGATTTTGGGTCGCCATCCTTTCCCCGGACCCGGACTGGGCATCCGTATTCTTGGTGACATTACACCGGAAAAAGTGGCCATTCTTCAGGAAGTGGATTCCATTTTCATCAATGGATTACGTAAGCACGGATTGTACGATAAAGTTTGGCAAGCCGGTGCAATCCTTCTGCCGGTGCAGAGTGTAGGCGTAATGGGTGATGAACGTACCTACGAAAATGCAGTGGCCCTGCGCGCGGTTTCGTCGACCGATGGTATGACTGCCGACTGGGTTCATCTTCCTTATGAATTTTTGGCACACATTTCGAATGAGATCATCAACAAGGTGAGAGGAATTAATCGTGTTGTTTACGACATTAGTTCAAAACCACCGGCAACGATTGAATGGGAATAATGAAAAACATCTTAAAATACATCATGCTAGTGCTGGTCTTTATGGCCGGCACTCCTGCTGTTTATGCTCAACCTGCCAATGCGGTGAAAGAAGTCATCGATGGAAAAGAATATTACATCCATACGGTAGAAAAAGGTGAAACCATTTACGGTATTGCCAAAAAATACAAAATCACCCAAGACGCTATTTTGGCGGCTAATCCGGGAAGCGAAAAAGGAATTTCTGCGGGACAAAAACTGAAAATACCGGTTACCGGAAAGGCAGAAAATAAAAATGATGTCAAGCAAAAGTATGATGCACTCATCAAATCCGGTGATGCATTGCTGGAGGAGAAAAAATACGAAGAAGCCAAGAAGAAATATGAGGAAGCTTTAAACCTATTGCCATCCGAGAGTCTTCCCAAACAAAGAATTGCACGGTGCAATGAATTGATAAAAGCCGCTCAAACAACAGTGCAAGCCACCGCAGAACATACCGTGGAAAAAGGTGAAACGGTTTACGGAATCGCCAAAAAATACAAGACTACGGAAGAGAAAATTTTCGAATTAAATCCTGAAGCCAAAAAAGGAATAGCTGTCGGACAAGTGCTGAAAGTGCCTGTTGGTCCGGTTTCCAACAGTACCACAACCAACACCAACGGAGGTAATAAAGTAGTTCCGGAAAATATTGTGAAAGATCCTACGGTAGGAACTTCAGATATTGTGCTGGTTGAACATCGCGTGCAAAAAGGAGAATCCATTTACGGGATTTCCAAGTTGTACCAGGTATCCGAAGATTCCCTGAAACAATTCAATCCATCCTTATCCGAAGGACTGAAAATGGGAGCAGTATTGATTGTTCCTACCCAAAAGAAACTTGCAGAAAGCAAATCCTGGAAATACTATCCCGATTTGCGCACCCTGCAAACTGCGCAAAAAGAAAATGTCATTGCGGTTAAAAAAGACCGTTACCAAGTGGCTTTAATGATGCCTTTCATGTTGGATAAAAATACCTCCTTCATGGAAAACCGCAGTTCTACCATGCCTGCTGAAGTGTATGAGGTAACAAGACAAACCATGGATTTCTATCACGGGGTGATGCTTGCGGTGGATTCCTTAAAACAATTCGGACTGAACATTGATCTTACTGTTTTTGATACCTCTCGCGATAGTGCACGAGTAGCAAAATTTGTAAACGATCCGGCTTTTTCAACCTATGACTTGATCATTGGTCCTACCGAAAATGTTGAGCTTGTTGCTAAAGCTGCACGCGAAAATCAAATTCCGATGATGTGTCCATTCCCCTACACCAACAAGGTATTGCTGGATAATGGATGGGTCTCCAAAGCCATCACTTCTTCTTCGGTAATGGTGAGTGCTGCATCTCGATTTGTGGTGAAACATTATGCCAAAGAAAACATCATCATTGTAGATACCAAGCGTAAAAAAGATGCACCTGTTGTTGCAGCATTTCGAAAGGACATCAACCGCGAGCTTGCAGAAGCTGGAAGAAAAGACACTGCCGTTTTGGTACGTTCAGAAAGTACTTCTTCCAAAACCTGGCTCGATCGTTTGCGCAAAGATCAAATCAATGTACTGGTTGTTCCCAGTACCGATTTAAGTTATGTCAGTAGTTTTTTCAATACACTGCAGGCTACTTCATTGAAACCGGCTTACAAGGATTATCAATTTGTGGTGGTAGGAACCGATGAATGGTTGAAGATGGATGAAATTGAAAATTCTCAGAAAGTGCGTTTCAATTTGCATGTGCCATCTCCGGTGCATGTCAATTTTATGGATACCACACAAACCTTCCCCTTCATCAAAGCTTTCCGTGCAAAATTTGGAACCGATCCCGACAAGTATGCAATGATGGGATTTGATTTGAGTTATTTTGCACTTGCCGGATTGATGACGGATGGAAAAGCATTTTTCACGCAGCTCGAGAACTACGATATCGAAATGGTACATACCCGTTTCCGATTCCGTAAAATCAATGAAAACAGTGGATACCTGAACAGCAATGTTTACATGTTGAGGTATTACGATTTCCAACTTCAAAAAGTAGAATAGTGTTGCATCGCGATCATATTGCAAATACGTTCATGACCATTCAGGACGAAATTTGCTCAGGATTAGAATCACTCGACGGAAAAGCAAAATTTCAGGAAGATGCATGGGAGCGTCCCGGTGGAGGA
>JBIKKU010000279.1:0-4330 GCA_044360245.1 Flavobacteriales bacterium
CAAATAATCTTTTTGTCCCGGTAACTGTTCTTCCTCTTGCAACAAATGCACATTTCCGATGATGGCGTTGAGTGGTGTGCGAATTTCGTGACTCATCACCGAAAGGAATTCACTTTTTGCACGCGCTGCTTTTTCGGCCATGTTTTTGGCTTCGAGCAAACTTGTTTCCAATTGTTTGGTGCGTGTAATTTGCAGTTCCAGAAAATTGATGACATCAAATAAATCGTCCGAAGCAATATTCAAATCGCGGGGAGAATCACCCATCAATGCCCAAATGGCTTGTTTGATGAGCATGATGGATTCGCGTTTGATTTCGAGTTCCTTCTTTAAGGTTTGCATCACTTCGCGGTACTCGCGCTCGGAAATTTCGAAAGCATGTTCCGTGATGTTTTTATCTTTTTCGATGGTGAGGTAATGACGGCTAACCGACTCAAGAAAAGGTTTTAAGGCCTCATTTTCTTGCATGTCCTCCGGAAGAAATTTCCGAATCTGATTTTGAAGCGTTTTATGAAAAGACATACTTAAACCTCCGAAAAAGTAGTGATGGTCATGGTTTGATTATGCAGGTCGCATGAGGCATTCGGACTGAACGGCGAAATTTCTCCGTAGGAATAAAATCCGGTGAAAAAAGTTTCGGGTCCGAACACATTACGTGCTGCTTCCACTTCTTCTTCAACGCGCTCCTGAAGAATTAATTTTCTTCCAACGCAGGAAATAAGGATGGCCAACTCCGGACGATGTGCGGTGATTTCCGCAAGTGTTTTGGATGCTGCAGTTGCAGAAGCATCGATGATCTTATCGAAATTGGCTTTCATGAAACGCACTTTGGCTCCTTCGGGCATATTGCCTGCAAAGGTCATGCTGTTGCTGTTTTCATCAACCGACAAAATGGTGCGTACCAGTTTTCGTTCCGAATCATCTTCACGCATGGAAAGCGGGAACAACAATGCAGATCCCGGAAGCTCTTCGCTGTAGGGACCTAAATATTCTTTGTACAATTCCAGCGCATTTTTTCCATCCACTTCGAACAATACATTTTTTTCCGATTTGGTAATGGTGCGTTCATGTCCGAATTCATCCCATCCACCAAATGAGCCATGGGAAATTTTCAGTCGATCGCCATAGAGCGCAATGGCAATGACATTTCCGGTTTCTGCCGGTCCGTTTAATCCTGTCAACGTGCGCTCAAATCGCGCTCCATCGCCGGCCAATCCGCCTGTTACGGGAATGTTGGTTGGATTCACTTCACCAATGCCTTTCACCAATTCAGAACCGTTGATCAAACCACCATCCGAAATCACCAACACACAAGTCAAATTTTCCTTTGGAACTGCATTCATCAATGCTTTTCCGCAAGAATAACTATCGGCAAAATCTTTGATGTTGAGTCGGAACGATTTGATTTTGGTGTGTTCGAATTGCAATGCTGTGACAACAGTGCTGTTATCGAACACGGTATTGTTCAGGATTTCTCCTGCAGTGGAACAATACACTACATCGGCATTCGGAAATTTTTTGCTGACCTCGGGTGAAATGTAGGGATCGTCGATGCAAGATGTTGCACCAAAAACCAAAACAAGTTGAGCCGCGTTGGGATCGAATGCAGAGGAAGCCTGGCCTTCGAGCCACTGCTTATTCATCCCGTGCATTTGCATAATTTTTATCATGAGGAAAAGATTGGTCAAATAAATACCAACTTCCCCCATCGGGAAGCGGCCCTTCTTAAATGTAGGAAAAAACCTTAATCCTGAATCGTTTAAGCAAGAAAACCGCGAACCTTTTCCAGACTCATAACCTGAAACCTGCAAGGAAGCGAACCGGAACTGAACATCATGGCCAGTTCCTTGAAGTCTTCCGGATTTTGACCACCGGTAATCGCAATTTCTCCATTGGTTAATTTTTCCATTACAACAGGTGCCATTATCGCTTTTCCGTTGACGACAATCAAAATGGCTTGATTGATGTTTCGTCCGGATAATTCTGCAAACATATTTTTGCCTTCATCATTAAACGTAATGTTCACCGAAGCAACAGGATTTTCACGAGAAGGAGCCACATAGTTGGTGGAAAGGATATGGTCTTCGGTAATCACCTTTTCATTTTTTGCAGGAATGCGCACACCAAACACTTTTAAAACATCAGGATCTTCATTTTCCTGAAGAAACATCACCTCCATTTGCGCAGGGAAAATCGAATCCATTCCCGGCCCATGCAAAACGGAATAAAAAAATGATGTGTCTCTTGCACGAATAAAACCGGCGTGAGGCGGTCCGTTTTGCCTACCATCCACTTGTAATATAGCCGGCTCAATGCTAAAAACGGAAAACCATTCAGAAACCAAAATATCATTGCCTCGAATGGTATCGCCCATGCGCATGCGGTATTCATTGATTTTCACAAAATGACTTACCAATGGAAAAGGATCCTCACCTTCATACAAACGGAATGTTGCAAAAGAAAGAATTGCGTTGCGGAGATTGCGCTCGGAAATAGAAGTATCTACTTCCACCACAATTTCTTCTCCATGCTTTTCCACATTTTTCCCTTTACAACCTGCCTTTTCCAGACGACCAAGAATCACCTGTACGGCACGTTCTCTCAACAAAGAAAATTCTTCCAACAGTATGTTTTCCACTTCATCATCCGACATGCTTGTTTTATATTTCTCACGATCTGCCAATGCAAAAATCATGGCGAGCTTTGTTGAAGTCCGTTGCGAAAAATTAGCTCTGAATTTTTGAAGAAATTCTTTATCACTTGCACAGTTCATTTTTCGTGTGCTATCAAGTGCCAAAAGAAAATCGGTGTTGTTCGAATTGCCCGAAAGCTTTAACAGCATATCAGCAGGATCAGCTTTTATCACCGCACGTGTTCCACCGGATTGATGGATATCAAAGGGTTCATTTCCGCCACAAGCAATTAAAAGCAATATGCCAAGAAAAATAAAAGCATGTTTCATCTTGATAATTTGCAACAAAGATGAAGAAAAAGACATTAATTGTTTTACCTGAATAAAAGTACCAGAAAATGAACTTTTCCGGATTTTAGCTGTACAGAACAAAAACAAGCTATATGAAATCCTTTGTCGCCCTATTTTCTCTTTTTTGTGTTGCTCTAAATGCCTACGCAGCAGACCTTCCCGAAAGCAGAAAACGTTTGCCGGAATTCAATTACACGCAACACCGTGATGCAAAAGTGAAATCCAACTCCAATTTGGTGCTTATCACTTTTCACAGCGAAGAAGGACTGCTCAAAAACAGAAAAGTGAAAATTGCCTTTGCATCGAAAACATACACCATTCAGACCGACAGCAACGGAATGTACCGTCAAACCCTGACTGCCGGAAAATATCCTTTTGGCGCATGGCTAGACGATTCGCACGAAGAAATAAAAACCGACAGTTTTTTGTATCCCGGCGGTCACCGAACCGAAATCACCATTTGGTTTTATTCTTCCATTGAACGCGTGATCTGCGACAAACCTGTGGTGTATGTGTATTGCGACAGTGCACAGGAAATTCAACTCGGTTTGAAGGTGGATGGTCAACTTTTATTTTCCTATCCAACTTACACAGGCCCCCTTGCCCTTAAAACAAACCCTTCCGGAATGCTCGAATACCAAGGCATTTCCTATCCCTATTTGTTTTGGGATGCAAGTACCACTCTACCCAATGTCTGCAAAAATGCACAAAACGGTTTCATCGTTACACGCGAAGAACTTGTGCCCTTCCTCGAAAAATCGTGCGAAGCCATGCATTTCAATGCCCGCGAACGCAGTGATTTCATTACCTATTGGGCTCCACGTATGATGCAACACGAAAAAGTGTACCTGCATTTTTTATTCAACGATGCTTGCAATGCCATTGCACAATACACCGTTCAACCACGACCGCAAGAATTCTTTCGCGTTTATATGGCATGGTGCGATGCAAAAGGAATGGATGCATCCAAGGTAAAACCTCAAGTTTTCCCCAGCATTCATGCCGGAGGTTTACGCTTGGTTGAATGGGGCGGAATGGAGTTCAACAGCTCTTTGCTTGAGCTTTGACATTGCATTGATCTTTCTTATTTTGGCCAGACCAAAACCATGTTCATGAGCAAGAAAGCCAAAAAAATACTTTTCATCACTTTAGGTGTAATCGGTGTTGCAGCAATTGCCCTTGTTGTTTGGATGAAACAGCCTGCAGAAATCACCAAAGAAGACATCAAAAAAGCAGAAGAAGTAGCTGCCGATCCCGAATTAGATGCATTGATCAACGATGCAGCATCGGGCGAAGAGACAGACACTACGGCTCAATAAAAAACCATCAAAAAATCATTTCAGTTTTGCG
>JBIKKU010000299.1:0-4084 GCA_044360245.1 Flavobacteriales bacterium
TGGTTTTTTCATCGTCTTTGGATTTCACCGGATATTCCATGACTTTCAATGCATATTTTTTGGCATTGTCTTTCATGCCCATTTCGTAATACGTCACTGCAAGTTCATACACGTGCATGGATAATTTTGGTTCTTGTTTAATGGCCTTGCTAAACATATCGAGTGCATCGGCATAAGTACCTCCTTTAGGAGTGCCTCCATACAAGGTATTGATCATCGTTTTTTCGAAACCGTTTAATCCGGCAAAGGTGCGGTGCCAGCGACCCATAATGTGAAAGGCAGTTGCATTGTTTGGATCGAGTTTAAACACTTCATCGCATTCTTTTTTGATCTCCTTGGCATTGGAAATTTTCGTTTTTGTGGCAGCGTTTTCGTTTTCACGTGCAAGCGCAACGGCATACGACAAATGAGCATCGGCATATTTTGCATTGAGCGCAATGGCTTTTTTTCCCAAACGTTTTGCTTCGGTATAATACGATTTCTGTTGTGCTCCAACCGCCATCAATGCACCGGCGCGTGAATAACACAAACTTAAATCGGATACAATCTCCACATTGGAACTGTCTTTGGTATACAATTGCTTGTACAATTTCAAAGCTTCTTCGTGGTTTCGTTCTTCTTTCAGCGCACGGGCTTTTTCTAAAACCGATTTATCTTGCGCAAAACCTGCAAGACCGAAACAAATCAAAATGGAAAGCACGAAATACTTCATAACAAGTGAATTTGGTGCTGTAAGTTAAGAAAGAAAAGTATTGCTATCAAATCTCAGAAAGCCTCTATTTTACTGAGCTCCACGTTAACAATGTATTTTGTGGTCTTATTTAATGAGTGTTACATGACCATACAATACCTGACGTTTCGCGCTCATGGTTTCTTTGAATTCAATTTTCCAAACATACACATCGTCTTTAACCGGACCTTGTCCTTTATGATGTCCATCCCAACCTTGCGTAGTGTTGTGGGTTTCAAAAATTAGCTCACCCCAGCGGTTGAAAATCATCAGGTGGTAATCTTCAGGATCGATACCGGAACTGAATACCGGAATGAAAACATCATTTTTTCCATCTGCATCCGGTGCGAATGCATTGGGCACATAAAACAAAACGATGTCCTGAATGGTCACAACAAGTTGAACAGAATCGGTACATCCACCATTGCTTGCTACCAGTGTAACCGTATATGATCCTGCTTGTCCCGGATACATATGCGTTGGATTGATTTCCGTACTCTGTGTGCTGTCACCAAAATACCAAACGTAATTGTTTGCTCCGGTTGAATTGTTTTGGAAAACTACTTCAGGATTGAGTACATCGGGTTGTTGTGGACTGAAAGTAAATGCTGCATCCGGTGTTGGAAAAACTTCAATCAAGTCATTCGCCGTCACAATTGCCGTGCAACCATTTGCGTCGGTGTAGGTCAATGATACATCGTAAATTCCCGAAGCACTATAATTTGCTGCCACCGGATTTCCGGTTCCACTTAATCCGTTTCCGAAATTCCAATCGAACAATCCACCCGGATTGATTCCGCTTGCGGTGAAAACAACATTGAGCGGCGCGCATCCATTGTTGAGGTTAACCGAAATCTGCGGAGAAGGCGTTGCATACACAATCACCTCAAGGCTGTCACTTGCCAAACAACCATCCGCAGAAGTTCCGGTTACATGAAAAACATAAGTACCGGGATTCAAAGTATTGGGAATTCCATTAACCATTCCCTGATCCCAAGTATAAGAGTTTGCTCCTGTTGCATTTAACGTGAAAGAAGTTCCTTCGCAAACAGCAATATTGTTTCCTGCGTTCACATTTGGCAATGGAACAACCGTGATGTTGGTAATCCAAATACTATCACAACCCTGTGAACCGGTAAAATTCGATTGGTATTGTTCATTGATTTGGATATTGGTATGGGTAACACCATCCGGAAAAGTGTAATCAGCTCCTACACATAAAGTGATGTTTTCTACTTGTTGGGAAACCTGAATTACCGTAAGGTTGGTGGTAACAATCGAATCACAACCAAGTGATGAAACGAGGGTGGAAACCTGCGACATGTTTGCATTCACCACGTGAGAAGAACCGTCGGGAAAAACATAATTTGTGTTGGCGCAAACGGTTTGATTCACGGTGGTATTCGCAATGGCGATCATTGTAATTTGTGTCGTAATGATGCTATCGCAACCGGCACCTGAAACCAAATTCGAAACATGTGTTGTGTTATTTACAATGCTTGTAGAAAAGCCATCAGGAAAAGTATACACATCACCCTCACACACCGAAATGTTTTCGTTCAAGGCATAGACTTGCTGTACTGAAATGTTTGTTGTGATGGTGCTGTCGCATCCTCCTGAAGAAATCAAATTTGAAACATAAGTTTCATTTGCTGTGATATTGGTATGCACCGTTCCATCCGGAAATGTGTAGTTGTTTCCTGCGCAAAGCGAAATGTTTTCATTGATGGTAAAACCGGAAACTACCGTAATATTGGTGGTAATGGCGCTATCACAACCGGAAACCGTCGACAATAAAGAAACATAAGTTTGGTTGGCGGTAATGTTTACATAGGTGGTTCCATCCGGAAAGGTGTAACTCAGTCCCGAACATTGGGTAATGTTTTGCACGGATGAAAAATTCGGATTCACCGTAATCGTTAAGGTGGTGGTGGTTGCACACTGACCGGCACTTGGCGTAAATGTATAAGTTGTGGTTGCTGTGTTGTTCAATGCAGGCGACCATGTTCCTGTAATTCCATTTGTAGATGTGGTTGGTAATGCAGACAATGTTGCTCCTGCGCAAATTGGTGCTACTGCATTAAATGTTGGAGTCACATTTGGATTCACCGTAATCGTTAAGGTAGTTGTCGTTGCACACTGACCGGCACTTGGCGTAAATGTATAAGTTGTGGTTGCTGTGTTGTTCAATGCAGGCGACCACGTTCCTGTTATTCCATTTGTAGATGTGGTTGGTAATGCGGATAATGTTGCTCCTGCGCAAATGGGTGCTACTGCATTAAACGTTGGAGTCACATTTGGATTCACCGTAATCGTTAAGGTGGTTGTGGTTGCACACTGACCGGCACTTGGCGTAAATGTATAAGTGGTAGTTGCTGTGTTGTTCAATGCAGGTGACCATGTTCCTGTTATTCCATTTGTAGATGTGGTTGGTAATGCAGATAATGTTGCTCCTGCACAAATGGGTGCTACTGCATTAAATGTTGGAGTCACATTTGGATTCACCGTAATCGTTAAGGTAGTTGTCGTTGCACACTGACCGGCACTTGGCGTAAATGTATAAGTTGTGGTTGCTGTGTTGTTCAATGCAGGCGACCATGTTCCTGTTATTCCATTTGTAGATGTGGTTGGCAATGCGGACAATGTTGCTCCTGCACAAATGGGTGCTACTGCATTAAACGTTGGAGTCACATTTGGATTCACCGTAATCGTTAAGGTGGTTGTCGTTGCACACTGACCGGCACTTGGCGTAAATGTATAAGTTGTAGTTGCCGTGTTGTTCAATGCAGGCGACCATGTTCCTGTAATTCCATTTGTAGATGTGGTTGGTAATGCAGACAATGTTGCTCCTGCGCAAATGGGTGCTACTGCATTAAATGTTGGAGTCACATTCGAAGCATTATCGGTAACTGTAATACAAACTGTTTCTGTACATCCTTGCGCATCGGTAATCAATACGCAATAGGTTCCTGCACATAAAGCTGTTGCGGTTTGTGTTGTTTGTCCGCCTGCAGCAGCATCCCATTGATACGTATAGGGCGCTGTTCCATTGTTAGGAATAGCTGTTGCAGTTCCATCACATGTAGATGTTCCTCCTCCGGGAGTTGCGCATGCTGCATTGCAAGCTCCTGATGTTGGCGCACCCATCAACCAAGTTGAACCGCCATCTACATCTCTTGCAAAACTTTGTCCGTCGGCAGTCACAAAAGGTGCATATTGCATCACTCCGTTATTAAATGCCGTTTCTGCCGAAGCTAATGTTGCACCACCGCAATTGCTTCCTTGTTGAGGCGTTCCATCGTATGTTGCATCTGTAGTTATTTTTCCAGGATCATTTCCGGCAAAAGTCCAGTA
>JBIKKU010000109.1:0-8421 GCA_044360245.1 Flavobacteriales bacterium
ATGGTTGCTCCATTTGTGCCAAAATTCAAAGAGGCTGTTAAAGAGAAAGATAAAGTGATAAGTGCTGTAGTTACAACTTTGGCACACACGTTCAGTATTCACAATGCCGCTACCTATTTGTTGGAAAATGAAGCATGGGATTTTATGGCAGTGTACTGGGACTCTATCGACCACTTCTCTCATGCAACCATGAAATACCATCCTCCGAAATTACCAACCATAACCGAGGAAAAATTCGATCGCTATAAGGAAGTGATTACCGGAGCATACAGGTTTCATGACATGATGCTTGACCGAATCCTTAGTATGATTGATAAGGATACCACAGTAATCATCGTTTCGGATCATGGGTTTCATTCAGACCATTTACGTCCACGACAATTACCCAAAGAACCGGCCGGACCAACCTACGAGCATTCTCCTTATGCCTTCTTTGCCATCCGCGGACCAGGTATCAAGAAAAATCATACCATTTTCGGAGGTTCGGTAATTGACATCACCCCAACTTTACTAAGTCTTTACGAAAAGCCTATTGGTAGGGATATGGAAGGGAAACCGCTCATTCAGATTTATGAAGAGGCGGTAGAACTTTCTTATGTCGACTCTTGGGAAAGTATCGAAGGTAAATCGGGTATGCACAATGGCGAAGAGCTCGATCCATGGGCACAGCAAGAAGCCATGCAGCAGCTTATTGATCTCGGTTATATTGATGCACCTACAGGAGATAAAGCACACAATATCCGTCAGGCAAAAAATGAAAGCTTGTATTACGTGGCCAGAAACATCATAGATGGTGGTCGCCGAATGGAAGCGTTACCTATGCTTGAACAGCTTGTTGCGGACAACATCGACCGAAAAGAAAATGTGCGTTACGGTTACCGCTTGTTAGGACTTTACTTATCCTTAGGTCTTAATCAAAAAGCGTTTGATCTGCTTCAAAAAATGAAAAGTCTGTCAAGTGAAGATGATCAGCCTTTCTTGATTTATCATGAAGCTTCTTTTCATTTGGCCAACAATAACCCTGTTCGTGCAGAAGAGCTTTTCCGCAAGGTGATTGAGATTGTACCGAACTCAGCCAATATGTACCGTAAGATCGGATTGGCTTATTTGCATCGTCAGAAATATAAAGAAGCAGAAGCGCACTTTGACCGTGCTATTGAAATAGATCCCGATAATATTTTTGCTCGCAACGGACTTGCCACTGTTTATTTAAAAAACAAACGCTACGAAGATGCTGTTGATCAATGGATACAAACCATTTCGAATACCTACTATTACATTCCTGCTCATCAGGGAATAGGAATGTCGTTATATGGACTGGGTATGTTAGACAAAGCTGCTGAGGCTTTTGAAGTCGCTGCAGCCATTGGACCCAAATTGGCAAAAACCCGTCGTTGGTTGGTTCGTATTTACGATGAATTGGGTAATGAAGAGAAGAAACAGTTTCACGAAAAAATTCTTAACGACCACATTCGTGGACATATAACTCTGGTCAGCGGTCCTGCCCGAAGCGGTATGAGTTTGGTTATGCAAATTCTGGAGAAGGGCGGTTATCCTGTGAAGTATGATGCTATGCGTCCGGCAGATGAATTCAATCCTTTGGGTTATTATGAGTTGACCGACATGCAGCGACTTCCAAACGAGAATTCCTTTTTGAAAGGACTTTCCGGCTCTGCGGTTAAAATACCTCTTCACTATTTAAAGTACCTTCCGGATAACTACGATTATAAACTGATTTTGCTGGAAAGAAATACAGCTGATGTGATGCGTTCTCAACAAAAGATAAAATCTGGCGGTAAATTCAATCCTGAAAACGCTTTTAATCTAATGGATGCGGTGGATTTAACACAACACACCAAGGAAGTTGAAGAATTGCTGAATCGTAATCCGCATATTCAGGTTTTGAAAGTGAGTTACGAAGGTTTGTTAAGTGGTGCAGAATCGGAAATGGAATCACTTGCTTATTTCATGGGTGAAGAGTTCGATTTGGCTTCTGCCGTCAATTCCTCCGACCCTGATTTGGCCAAAAACTAAAGTGTTAATAATTATGCTCATAATCTTTGACCTAATTTTTTTACGCGAATGTCATTTCAATGTGAAATAATCATAAATTTACCACGCTAAACCTTAATCTCGAGACTATGCAAAAAAAATCTACTTTTGAAAAGAACCTCATGAAGTACTCTGCAGTTGCAGGGACAGTTCTTGCCGGTGCGTCTGCAAATGCACAGGTTACCTACTTCGACGTTAACCCGGATTACACCCTCAGCAATGGAACTGCAGGTATCGATGTTGACCAAGACGCAACTTTCGATTTCGTTTTCCGCGATACTAACTACACTGCTAACAGTGCATGGGTTGCGGTTGCTGCTCCAATGACCAGCTCTAACGGTATTGCCGGTTCAGCTCCATCCGGTTACAACTACCCATTCAAAATGAACAATGGTGACCTTATCGATGCAACTACTCCTTGGTTGACTTCTACAGGTACACTCACTATTGTTGTTTCTAGCTCTACTCCTTACAATTCTTTCTGGGTTGATGGTGTTGTTGATGGTTACATGGGTGTTCGTTTGGTTACCGGTGGTAACACACATTACGGATGGATCCGTATGGATGTTCCTGCAAATGGACAATCAATCGTTTTCAAAGACATGGCTCTTAACCTTACACCTAACGCTGCTATCAACGCTGGTGATATGGGTAACATTTCAGTTTCAGAAGAAATCGCTAACAAAGTATCTATGGTAAATGCTAACAACATGCTCCAAGTTACTGTTGCTGATCTTTCTTCAGTTGGTGCTTTGAACATCACTTCACTCAACGGTCAAGTAGTTATGACTTCAACCGTTAACGGTTCAGGTTCATTCGACCTTAACTCACTTGCTTCAGGAATCTACGTGGTTTCTATCACTTTCCCTGAAGGAACAGTTGTTGAGAAAATCTACGTGAAGTAATTTTCTTCCTATATTTCTGAAAGGTCTGCCTTATGGTGGACCTTTCTTTTTTTAGGATATTTACACCATGGAAAACAACACCATTTTAATTGTATCCGGATTACCACGCAGCGGTACATCCATGATGATGCAAATGATTGCCAAATCGGGTATAGCCATTTTAACCGATGAATTGCGCGTAGCAGATCATTCCAATCCAAAAGGCTATTATGAATTTGAGCCGGTTAAAAGTCTGGCCAAAGACAATTCCTGGATGGATCAGGCACAAGGAAAATGCGTTAAAATCATTGCCCAGTTACTTCCTTTTATACGAAAGGAGTTTCAATACAAGGTGATTTACATGGATCGCAATCTTGACGAAGTATTAAAATCGCAAAACGTCATGCTTGGAAAAGGCGGCCAGCCTGTGAATCCGGTTATCGCCGATGTGTTTAAAAAGCAGGTGGCCTCAGTAACAAAATTTTTACAAGAGTCGCCCAACATCGATACCTTAACCATCAGCTACCGCGAATCTATTGATGATCCTGCAGGAGTTGCAAAAAAAGTAGCAGCATTTATCGGTAAACCCGAGATGGAAGAAACCATGGCTGCTGCGGTTTCCAAAGATTTGTACCGGAACAAAATCGGATGAAGGCCAAACGGAAAATCCTCATTCTCGGTTGGGATGCTGCCGATTGGGAAGTGATTGATCAACTCATTGCCAAGGGGAAAATGAAAACCCTTGCAGGCTTGTTGCAAAAGGGAGTAAGAAGCGCCATTCAAACCCTTGATCCACCAATTTCTCCGATGCTTTGGACAACCATTGCCACAGGAAAATTACCCGATAAACATGGCATTGTTGGTTTTACGGAACCCGATCCAAATACCGGATTTCCACGACCACTTCAAGGTACATCCCGGAAGGTAAAAGCCTTTTGGAATATGGCCGGGCAATACGGATTAAAATCCAATATCGTTGCCTGGTGGCCATCACATCCTGCAGAACCTATTCATGGCGTTATGGTTTCGAATTTCTTCCAGACCATGTCAACCGATGATCCCAAAAAATGGCCTGCGCCTAAACATTGTGTGCATCCTCCTGAATTGGAAAAGGAGCTCAAAACGTTGCGTGTCCATGCACAGGAACTCACGCCTCCCATGGTTTTGCCCTTTGTTCCAAATTTGTTTCATCTGGACGAAGAAAGTAAAAAACATATTCCGGCATTGTTCAAGGAAATCAGCCATGCAACCACACTTCAAAGCATTAGCACATGGTTAATGGACAATACCGAATGGGATATCACCGCTGTGTATTTCGAGTTTCTGGACCACATGTCGCACAATTGCATGAAGTTCAGAGCACCCTTTCGAGAAGGCGTTGACCCGAAAAAATTCGAAAATTTTAAGGATGTTGTGGATGGAGCTTATGAGTATCAGGACATGATGCTTGAAGCTATGTTGCAACAAATCGATGAACATACCGCAGTTATGATTCTTTCGGATCATGGCTTTGAAAGCGGAATCATGCGCCCACGAAAACTTCCCAAAGAAATTGCCGGTCCAACAAATGAACACAGCGAATTCGGAGTCTTTTTTATGTGTGGTCCCGGCATTAAAAAAGGGGAGAGGATATATGGAACCTCCGTCACCGATGTTACTCCAACCTTATTGGCATACCTCGGATTGCCGGTTGGTCGCGACATGGACGGTAAAGTATTGTCGGAAGTTTTTGAATCTGCACCGGAAATCAATTGGATCGATTCTTGGGAAACACATGATATTGGAAATCCCGGGAAATATCCGGACGATGTTTTGGTAGATCCATGGGATGCCAAAGCTTCCATGGACCAACTTGTAGAATTAGGATATATTGAGCGTCCACCCGAAAACGCAGAAGAAGCTTTCAGGATTTTTGCCAACGAACGCGATTATTTTTTGGCGCGAAATTTTGCCTTTTCCAAGCGCATTCCGGAAGCCATTGCCTTAATGAAACCCTTGGTAGAGCGTAAGCCTGATCACCGTTTCAGGATATTTTTGGCTCAATTGTATTTGCAAAACAAAGAATATAGTGCTTGCAAAAAGGAGATAAATCTGCTTCGTGAAGAAGAAAATGCAGATATCACTTTTGCTGATTTTTTGGAGGGCAAATTGGAACTGGATGTATTGCATCCTAAAAAAGCACAATTGCTTTTTGAAAAGGTTTTAAAGCAAACACCTGCTTCTTCCGATGCCCGTCTTGGATTAAGTAACGCCCTGCAAAGACAAAGATTATGGCAGGAGGCGCTGCAGGTATTAAATGGGGTTTTACAAGACAATCCAAGAAACCTCAAAGCTCTTTTTTCCAAAGCCATTTGTCTGTTGCGGACCAATAATTATGAAGATGCCGTTGACACCTTCCTTGAATTATTGGAATACAAACATCATTACCCTGTTGCGCATTTTTATTTCTCCGAGGCATTGATTGGTATAGGAGAATATGAAGTAGCAGCAGATGCTTTAAAAACGGCAGTATCACAGGCTCCCGGCATGGTAAAGGCATTTCGGTCATTGGTTGATTTGTTTACCAACCATTTGAAAAATGATCAAGAAAGAAAGATTTGGGAGGAGAAATTAAAATCGCTCCTTAAAGGGAAACGCAGTATTCTAACCGGGCCATTGGAAGGCGGTAAGGAAAAGATAGCAGAATGGCTCATTCAAAAAGGAATCAAGGTGGAAACTGTTCCTTTTACCGATGCGGATAACGGATACATATTGCCTTTGCGACCTGATGTCCTTGAAAACGCCGGAGAAACGGTATTGGTGATGGAAATTGCACAATTGATGCAAATCCGACATCAATATGATTTTAGAATTGTATTTGTCGGTACAGATCTATTAAATCTAGTCGGTAAACAATTCCAAAAATATGCCAATGAGCGTGCAAAGAAAGAAGGTATCTATCCTACGCAATTGCAACAACTCAATGAAGATCAGCATAGGGTAGTGGAAGAGTTTATTTCCATGCATCCGGAAATTGACTGGTTACAAATCAATGGGCTTGACTTTGAGGCAGATTCGGGTTCAATGGGTGAAAAAATCCTTGAATTTCTATTTGAAATGAACCGCTAGGCCTTGATAAATCTGATAACCGTTTACTAACCGGATTTGTTTTTAGTTTAGTTTTGAATTATTATTGAATGCTAAACTAAACCCGATGAAAAACAATTCTACCCGTAAACAAAAACTTCGCAATTATTCAATCGTTGCAGGAAGCGTTGCAGCTGCTGCATCCGGAGCTAATGCTCAAATCATGTACACGGATGTAAATCCTGATGCAAACATTGGCGTTGGTCAAACTTACAACCTCGACCTCAATGGTACTACTGTTGACTTCGTGATTGCCGTTTCAACCATTTCTCAGTCATTCATCACCGGAACCGGAGCCGGAATGGTTACCGGTATGTCCAATGGCGTTGTTGGTACTGCAAGCTCAGGATCTAGCTTCTCGCTTAATTTGATTGATACTTTGGCTTTCGGAACTACCATCGACAATACCAATGCATATGTTGTAGGTGGAAGCACTTCTTCAGCACCTCCGGCGCTTTTGGCTGCCAATACCAATCTTTTTGATTTTGGTTCTTGGTTGGGTACTGCTAACTACTATGCAGGACTTAATTTCATGATTGGATCTAACACCCATTACGGTTGGGTTCGTATGGCTGTTGATGCCAACGTTACACAAGTAACCATCAAAGATTACGCTTACGAAGCCACTGCAGGTGAAGGTATCCTTGCAGGTGACAACAATACCTCAGTAGAAACTAACCTTCGCGACGAAGTTGATATGTTTATCAGCAACGGACAATTGGTAGTTTCTCCTTTCAACAATACTTTGACCAACGGAATGGTAACGGTTACCAATCTTCAAGGGCAGGTAGTTGCAACCTTCGCGGTTAACGGAAGAACATCATTTGATATGTCAGCTTTCGCTGCAGGTATGTACGTGATTACTGCATCTTTCGATCAAGGTGTTGCCGTTGAAAAACTTTTCGTACGTTAATTCACGTAAAAAAGCTAAACAAAAAATCCCATGTCAGTTGGACGTGGGATTTTTTTATGACTAAAAAAAGGCCCCGATTTCTCGAGGCCTTTTTTTTATTGTTCATCCTGACTAGGATTTTCTTCTTCTTTTTTCGGTTTTTTCTTGGCAGGACCGGAACCTTTAATCACTTTAAAAGTGAGCTCTTTTTTCTCGCCATCGAAACCAACCTGAATGGTATCACCTTCCTGTAAATTGGATTTGATGATTTCTTCCGCGAGAGGATCTTCAAGGAATTTTTGAATAGCACGCTTCAATGGACGCGCACCAAATTTCTCGTCGAAACCATTTTCGGAAATATGGTCTTTTGCTTCGGGGCTGAGATCGATTTTGTAACCGAGGTCCACAATACGCTTGTAAAGTTTGGACAACTCAATATCAATGATTTTGTGAATGTCCTCGCGTTTGAGCGAATTGAACATGATTACATCATCAATACGGTTAAGGAACTCAGGAGCAAATGCTTTGCGAAGAGCAGATTCTACAACTCCTTTGCTGTCTCGGTCTTGTGTTTCGCTTTTCGCTTTGGTACCAAAACCTACACCTGTCCCGAAATCAGAAAGCTGGCGCGCTCCGATATTGGAAGTCATGATGATAATGGTATTGCGGAAATCGATTTTACGTCCGAGTGAATCGGTCATCTGACCATCATCCAATGCCTGCAAAAGCAAATTGAATACATCCGGATGGGCTTTTTCAATTTCATCCAAAAGAACAATAGAATAGGGGCGACGACGCACTTTTTCGGTAAGCTGACCACCTTCTTCATAACCTACATATCCGGGAGGTGCACCGATCAATCGGCTAACGGCGAACTTCTCCATGTATTCGCTCATGTCGATACGAATCATTGCTTCTTCGGAATCGAAAAGGTACTTGGCAAGTTCTTTGGCCAATTGGGTTTTACCAACACCGGTAGGTCCAAGGAAAATAAAGGAACCAATCGGTTTATTAGGATCTTTCAATCCGGCGCGGTTACGTTGAATGGCTTTCACCACTTTAAGAACGGCTTCTTCCTGACCAATAACGCGACCTTTAAGGTTATCGGCCATTTGCACAAGGCGACCGCTTTCTTTCTGAGCAATACGCTGAACTGGAATACCGGTCATTTGTGCAACAACTTCGGCAACGTGTTCTTCTGTTACCGTAACTCGTTGCAAGCGGGAGTCTTCTTCCCATTTTTTCTTGGCTGCTTCGAGTTGTTCTTGAAGTTGACGCTCTGTATCGCGCAATTTTGCAGCCTCTTCGTATTTCTGTGAACGAACTACGTTGTTTTTTTCTTCCTTGATTTCCTCAATTTTCTTTTCAATATCGAGGATGTTTTTAGGAACATTGATGTTGGAAAGGTGCACTCGCGAACCCACTTCATCCAGTGCATCAATAGCTTTATCCGGAAGGTGACGATCG
>JBIKKU010000110.1:0-8401 GCA_044360245.1 Flavobacteriales bacterium
TATTTATCCTCCATCGAAGGTGTCGGAATTTATCCGGTAATCTCATTCATCATCTTCTTCTCGGTGTTTTTGTTTGTCCTTTTTATGGTCATCAAAGCCACAAAAAAAGAAATGGATCATATGAGCAACCTTCCGCTTGAGACAGATGAAACTGAAAACAACTAAACGCACAATCATGAAAGGTCAATTTCTTCATATCAAAAAATACTGGCTTGCACTTGCGGCATTGATTGCCCCAGCTGCAACAGTTCTTGCGCAGGACGCAGCTGCTGACCCTGCGCAAAAGGCACCGGATTTCTTTTCTACAGTTTACACTGAGCCGGTGTTTATTGCACTTGTACTGGCTTCCATCTTTTTGCTGTTCCTTATTTTGGTTCTTGCAGAAGTGATAAAGTCAGGCTTACACCACCAACGCGAAATGATGAAAAAAGAAGAGAAAAAATCTTCTTCAGGAATGGGAAGCACCATTGCCATGATTGTATTGCTGATTGCGGTACCAAGCATGGGATGGTCGGCAGATGCAGCACCTGCAGCTGCCGCAGTTGCAGCACCGGTTCAGGACATCCCACAATTTCCTACCAGCTGGTATGGTGTTGATACGCTGACCTTCTGGACGCTCGTTTCTTTTGTTGCACTTGAAGTCATTATCGTTTTCTTCTTCCTTGGACAAATCAATCAGATCCTTCGTGCACCTCAACGTGCGAAGTCAGGATCAACTGTAAAAGCAGTACCTACCATCCTTGAAAGATTGAACGCATCCAAAGCCATTGAAGACGAACATGACATTCTTCTTGACCACAATTACGATGGCATCAAAGAATTGGATAACGATCTTCCGCCATGGTGGAAATATGGATTCTATTTTACCATCGTTGCTGCAGTAATTTACCTCTTCAATTACCACATCGCAAAAACCGGAGCATTGCAAATGGATGAATTACGCGCAGAATTGGTTGCAGGTGAAAAACAAAAAGAAGAATACAAAAAGAAACACGCCGACATGGTAGATGAAAACACTGTTACTGTTCTCACAGAAGCAAGTGCCATTTCGAATGGTAAAGGACTCTTCGAGAAAAACTGTGCAGTGTGTCATGGTCCTGACGGAGGCGGAACTGTAGGTCCTAACCTCACCGACGATTACTGGATTCACGGTGGAGACATCAAAGACATTTTCAAAACCATCAAATTCGGTTATCCCGATAAAGGGATGAAATCTTGGCAAGCAGAACTCAAGCCCGGACAAATGCAAGAAGTTGCTTCTTACATTGTTTCACTACGAGGAACCAAGCCCGGAAATCCCAAAGCACCAGAAGGTGAATTGTATGTCCCTGCCGGTGCAACAGCCGATACTACTGCTACCGTTGCTGATTCTACTGCCGCCGTTGCTGCAGCTGACAGTCTCGCGAAATAAACTGCCATTGCCTACATTATTTTTCAGCCTTTACTCACATCCTATTAACCCAAGCGATGAAAAGTGAAAATGACAACAACTTGCAGGACGAATCCTTCAGGGATTCGATTGCAACCATTAAAGAAGGCAAAAGAAATTGGATCTACCCGACACAACCGTCGGGTAGATTCTATTCCTTACGCAAGGTATTGAGCTACTTCTACCTCGCCCTCTTTTTCGCTCTACCCTTTATCAACATCAATGGACACCAAGCTTTTCAGATCAACATTCTGGAAAGGAAATTCTACATTTTCGGAACCATTTTCTGGCCGCAAGACTTTTTCATTTTTGGAATTGCCATGCTTACAGGATTGGTTTTTATTGTGTTGTTTACCGTAGTATACGGACGATTATTTTGTGGATGGGCCTGTCCGCAAACCATATTCCTTGAATTGGTATTCAGAAGAATCGAATACTGGATTGAAGGCGATGGAAATGCACAAAAGCATTTGGCTAAAATGCCATGGAACGGAGAAAAAATCAGAAAGAAAGGAATCAAATGGACCATCTTCTTCTTGATTTCATTTGTCATCTCCAACACCTTTCTAGCCTACATCATCGGAAGAGAACACCTTTTCCGCATTATTTCCGAACCACTCGGTGACCACATCGGAGGTTTTATGGCATTGCTTTTTTTCACATTTGTTTTCTTCATGGTATTTGCATGGTTCCGTGAGCAAGCATGTTTGATTGTTTGTCCATACGGCCGATTGCAAGGTGTTTTGTTGGATAAAAATTCTATCGTTGTTGCCTACGATCATGTGCGTGGTGAACCAAGAGGAAAAATCAAAAAAGGAGAAGAACCAAACTCAAAAGGCGATTGCATCGACTGCGGACTTTGTGTGCGCGTTTGTCCAACAGGCATAGACATTCGCAATGGTACTCAATTGGAATGCACCAATTGTACAGCATGTATCGACGCATGCGATCACATCATGGAAACGGTTGGAAAACCAAAGCAATTGATTCGCTACGATTCTGAAGACGGAATTAAACAAGGTCGAAAATTCACCTTCACACGCCGCATGATGGCTTATACCGGTGTATTGGGTGTACTCTTTAGCTTCCTGGTCTTCTTGCTTGTCAGTCGCGATAATATTGAAGTCACCGTTACACGCGCAAAAGGCATGACCTATCAATTAGCTGCCGACAGTGTTAGTGTTACCAATCTCTATAACCTGAAAGTATTGAACAAATCCCAAGATGAAATGGATTTGCAATTGAAAGTGGAAGGACAAGACGGAACCATTCAGGTTGTTGGCGAACAACTACGCGCAAAAGCAGAATCAATTACCGAAGCTCCCGTTTTTGTCAAGCTAAGTATTTCCAAACTTGAAAAACGAAAAACACCAATTGTCATAGGTGTTTACAATGGAGACCAACAAATCACAACAGTAAAAACCACGTTCCTTTCACCGGGACAAAAAAAGTCATAAACTATGAGCTGGGGTTATAAAATTGCAGCCGTTTATATCGGTTTCGTTGCGCTAATTCTCACACTGGTTGGCATGGCCATGAGTCAGCGATTAGACTTGGTTGCCGACAATTATTACCAACAGGAGTTGGAATTTCAACACAAAATTGATGCACGTGAAGCTGCAAAAAATCTTGCTGAACCACTTTCCTGGAACATTTCCGAAAATGCATTGGAAGTCTCTTTTCCATCGCAATTCAAGGGAATGAACATCGAAGGAACCATTTACTTTTTTCGTTCTTCCGATGCTCGACAGGATCGAAAATTCGCCATCAAAACCAATGATTCCATGAAACAAACTATTTCTACGAATGGTTTTGCCAAAGGAAAATACCGTTTGCAAATTGACTGGAAAGTCAACAGCAAAGCGTATTACAACGAAGGTGCAATAGAATTGTAATTCCAATAAAATGTTTATCCCTGTAGCGTTTTCACTCGGTTTTTTAGGAAGCTTTCATTGCATGGGCATGTGCGGACCAATTGCACTTGCGCTTCCTTTAAATCGAAAAAATATGTTCACAATGGTAGTCGGCAGCTCAGCCTACAATCTGGGAAGGGTTTTTACCTATTCCCTGATTGGTCTGGTTTTTGGGTTAATAGGTCAGGGGCTGTTTCTTGCCGGCTACCAGAACATTTTGTCCATTACCTTAGGTGTATTGATTCTTGCTTCTTTAGTGCTTGCTGGATGGGCAGCGAAATTCAATCCGAATGGTTTGTTGTACCGCATGGTCAACGCTGTTAAATCGAAACTCATTCCACTCTTCAACAAACGTTCAACCGGCGGTCTATTTCTTATTGGAACGCTAAATGGTTTATTGCCTTGTGGATTTGTTTACATGGGTATAACGGGAGCGCTTGCAACGGGATCTGCACTGAACGGAGCAATGTTTATGGCCTTTTTTGGATTAGGTACTTTACCTGCTATGATGTTGGTCAACCTCATGAGCGGAATGGTTTCCGTTAGTTTCCGAAATGTGGTCAAAAAGATTTCTCCTGTTGTTATCGGATTAATGGCGCTGGTTTTGATTCTTCGCGGAATGAATCTTGGAATCCCTTATATTTCGCCCGAAATCACCCAGAAGAAAGTAGAAATTAAAGCAGCCGATGGCACCACGAAAGAAGTGGAGATGCAAGTATCGGATTGCTGCAAAAAAGGAAAGAAAAAATCATGTACTGGTACCAACTCAGCGAAGAACAAATAAAATCAAAAGTATTCTCAGCTCTTCGTCAGAACATCAATTTCGGAGACGATCCGATTCTAGGCATTCCTGCAACTTATCTTGACAAAAAAGTTTTTTACGACAACGAACCTTTTCTGGAAAGAGCACCGTTTCTTTCTACGTTGGTCGCGAATCCCAATCACATTGGTTGTCATACCCTAACCGAATCCGAAAAATTTTTCGGCGGTACCCAGCAATTGGAAAAGGAAGTTATTTCGATTTGTGCCGAACAAATTTTTGGAGCAAGTCCAAACGGTTACGATGGTTATATTGCTTCAGGAGGAACGGAAGCGAACATCGAGGGGCTGTGGATTTTCAGAAATTATTTCCGCCACACTTTTGCTGCGCAATACGAAGAAATGGCCATGGTTTTTTCGGAAGATTCGCACTACAGCATGCCCAAAGGAAGCGACTTGTTGCATGTGGACGCCATTGTATTGCCGGTCGACCGACAAACCCGCATGATTGATGAAATTCGCGCAGGTGAACTCATTGATGAAGCAAAACAAAAGGGTAAAAAATATTTTCTGGTTGTTGCCAATTGTTCTACTACCATGTTTGGAACAACCGACGATACCGAAGTTTTAGGCAAGCTTTTTGAATCGCGTAATTTGGAATACATGATGCATGTGGATGGTGCATTTGGTGGATTTTTCTATCCATTTACCGCAACCGAAAACCAATACAGTTTCAAAAATCCGCGGATCCAATCCATCACCATCGACGCACACAAATTGCTTCAGGCACCTTACGGCACAGGAATTTTTCTGGCACGAAAAGGACTAATCAATCATGTGCGCACGGAAGCTGCACAGTATGTTCAGGGAATGGACCACACGCTTATCGGTTCACGTTCCGGAGCAAACGCTATTGCCATTTGGATGGTTTTACATGCTTATGGATCGGAAGGATGGAAAAATAAAATGGTGGAATTAAAAGAACGTACCGACCGAACTTGTCGTGCATTGGATAAAATAGGCATTCGCTATGTTCGCAATCCATTCATGAATATCATTGCGATTTTCGCCGGACAATTCCCTGATGCCATTGCTATGAAGTACCATTTGGTTTCCAATTCCTGGGAAGGAAAAACAGAATTTTGGAAAATTGTGGTGATGGACCATGTGAAAGAATCCGAACTCGAAGCATTTGTCCAGGAAGTGCAAAAAACAATAGCTCATGCCTGATATTGAAAACCGTGATGACATTCGCCATATGGTGGAATCGTTTTACGAAAAAGTAAAACAGGATGAACTCATTGCCTTTTTCTTTTCGGAGATTGCTCAAACACATTGGGAAGAACACATTCCGGTGATGGTTGATTTTTGGGATTCCATCATTTTCGACCATTACACCTACAGCGGAAATCCAATGGACATTCATCGCAAGTTCCATGAGCAATCGCAGTTCAAAAAAGAACATTTCGAGCGCTGGCTTTTGTTATTTCAAAGCAACCTCGACGAATTGTTCAGTGGTCCAAATGCTGAAAAAACAAAACAACGCGCCCAATCCATTGCCATGGTGATGGAATTAAAATTCAAAGGCAACTGATTTTTGGCATTATTTGTCCTGATGCACATCACAAAAGAGCTGAGGCCTTTCTCTAATTTTGTAGCATGGATATTTCACTCATCAACAAATACAACGTTCAGGCCCCACGCTACACTTCGTATCCAACTGTTCCTTATTGGGAAACAACTCCACCAACTCAAGACCAATGGAAAGAAGCGGTAATGGATAGTTTTTCTATGGTCAATAAAGGCCAAGGATTAAGCTTGTATATCCATCTCCCCTATTGCGAAAGTCTATGCACCTATTGCGGCTGCAACACACGTATTACCATAAACCACAATGTTGAGGCGCCCTACATCGTTGCATTATTGAACGAATGGGCGATGTATCTGGAATTGTTTCCCGAAACTCCGCACATTGCCGAAATACACCTTGGCGGCGGTACTCCGACTTTTTTCAGCGCAGAACATCTCAAACAACTGATTGAAGGAATTTCTACAAGTGCAATCCTCATGAAAGATGCAGCTTTAAGTTTTGAAGCGCATCCTGCCAATACCACACCTGAACATTTACAAACCTTGTTCAATCTCGGTTTTCGCAGACTAAGTCTGGGTATTCAGGATTTCAATCCTGTGGTTCAAGACCTCATCAACCGCAAACAAACCGAAGCACAGGTTAGAGAAGTCACCGCATTGGCAAGAGCCATTGGTTATACTTCCATCAATTACGATTTGATTTATGGTTTGCCATTGCAAACAAAAGAAAGTGTTGCTGACACGATAGAAAAAGTCATTGCGCTTCGACCGGAACGTATTGCATTTTACGCTTATGCACATGTTCCCTGGATCAAACCCGGACAACGAAAATATTCGGAAGCAGATCTTCCTCAAAAAGAAATGAAGCTCGAATTGTACAACATGGGAAGAGAAATGTTGGAGGCAGCAGGATATCGTGAAGTGGGAATGGATCATTTTGCATTGGAAGGAGATGAATTGTTGATCGCCTCCGATGAAGGCAGGCTGCACCGAAATTTCATGGGATACACCACCACGCAAAGTAAATTGTTGATCGGATTAGGAACATCTTCCATTTCGGACGCATGGTTTGGATTTGCCCAAAACTATAAAGTGGTTGAAGATTACCTTAAAGCAGTTGAAAGTGGAGAGCTTCCGTTTTTTAAGGGACATATTCTCAGCAATGATGATCTTATCATCCGACAACACATCCTCAATATCATGTGTCGAATGGAAACATCCTGGATTTCCGAAGGCCATCGTTGCTCCGCTTTGTTCGAAGGATTAGAACGCTTGCAAGAAGCTATTGATGATGGTTTGGTGAATATTGAAAACGATCATCTCCGTGTCACTCCAAAAGGAAAACCATTCCTTCGAAATATCTGCATGGCTTTGGATGCACGCTTACATGAAAACACCCCGCAACAAAAGATTTTTAGCGCTGCGATTTAATCTTTAATCATTGATCTTTTTAGAAAAAAAAATCCCGCATCGATATGCGGGATTTTTTTGTTGTATTGCAATTACAATTACATCGTTTTCGAAAGAAACTTATTCAGTTGATCTTTCATTTCTTTAAACAGACGTTCAAACGTTTCCATGCGGTCGCGCTCTTTCACGTGATCGTTCACGTATTTATGATCGGCTGCAGGATTATGGGCTACGGTGTTTTCAATATACGTTTCATGATCCTTAATGGAGTGTCGCAATTCGTCGATTTCATTTTTCTGAATGATCAATTGATTTTGAAAATGCTCTACTTCTTTAAGGACATCAGAAGATGTGTTCTTTGCAGCGATCTCAGAAATTCTCGATTTCAAAATGACTACTTCATCTTCATAAAATTTTAGGTTCTCCAACCATTGAGAGTGCTCAACATGGAGGGCATATGCCTTCTCGGTTTTTACTTTTTCCATTTTTGTGTTTTTTTGTTCGTTCTTTATCTGCGCGGAAATTTTCGAAGCTCCTTCTAATCGAAAATCCCCTTTTCGCTTTTTCAAAAGTCGTAAACACCAAGACTTTCCCCTCTGATAGTGGTCAAGACCTCAAGATGACTTTCGTCATGTTTTCTCCCAAATTGCCTTTTTAGCTTTGCCGCGGCCAAAACTGTATATTTGCATGAAAAACCATAAAGAGGACGCTGAGTTCATGGCAAAGTACCTGGAAATGCTGGAGTCCCTATTTACTCATGCTACTGAGGGAATTGTAGTTGTAGATCAGAAGGGAACCATTTTTATGGTGAATCCAATGGCTGAACGCATGTTTGGATACGAGCAAAAAGAGCTTTTAGGTCAGGCAATAGAAATCCTCATCCCCAGCAAATACAAACCAAAACACGTTGAAAAACGCGACAATTACATCCACCAACCAACATCTCGTCCGATGGGTAAGGGAATGGATTTGTTTGCGGCTAAAAAAAATGGAGAAGAATTTCCTGTTGAGGTCAGCCTAAGTTATTTCAATACTTCCGAAGGTCAGTTTGTGATGAGTTTCATCATCGACATTACCGAGCGGAAAAAGCAGGAGATGCAGCTCAAAATGGCCTCGGAACGCTTGCAACAAACATCGGAGGCTTTGTCCAGACTCAATGCCGAATTGGAAAGCAAGGTCGCCGACCGAACAGCAGAATTGGCACTGGCCATTAAGGAACTTGCCGATTCCAAAAAGGAAGTGGTTAAAGCACTTGAAAAAGAAAAGGAACTCAACACCCTGAAATCAAGATTTGTCACTA
>JBIKKU010000111.1:0-8397 GCA_044360245.1 Flavobacteriales bacterium
TTTTATTTACAACAAAGATGTTCCCTGTTGCAGTCATGTTGATTATTTTCTCATGGCTATGTTACATTCCTTTCCTCATCTGGAAAAAACATGTGTTAAGACGGATGTTGATCATTCATTTCACAGTATTGTTCCATATTGTGCTACTTGTGCTTCCCTTCTTAAGTGTATTCACCCTTGTTCTGTTGATTCCATTTATGATGTTCGGATATGTGCCTTTCCTGAAATTTATTTTCCGTCATCATCGTGCAGATTTCCCCGAGGCATTATCTGTTGAACCTGTTTTCCGAAATGAAAAATTAAAACTTGAACTCGAAAACGATCTTGGTCATGCGCATTAAAATCATCCTTCTTCTCCTGTTGGCTCCGGGGCTGGGTTTTGCTCAGGAAAAATTGTCGCTGACCGATGCGCTGAAAATGGCATTGGAGAACAATTTCAAAATTCAAATTGCGAAAGATCAATCGGCCATTGCCAAAAACTCCAATAATTGGGGCGAGGCCGGACGATACCCTACTATTGATTTGCAAGTCACTCAAAACAACAATATCCTCGACCAAAGCAATAATCCTACTGCATTTATCAAAGACCAAATCATTTCCAATTCGGTAAATGGATCTTTGGTTGCCAATTGGGTTTTGTTTTCCGGATTTCGCGTAAAGTTCACCAAAGAACGATTGGAATTGCTGCAAGCACAGAGTGAAGGCAATGCCATCATTGTTGTGGAAAACACCATCCAGGCTGTTGTATTGGCATATTATCAATCGGTATTGCAACGAGAAAAACTCGATGTACTTGCTTCGTTGATTAAGTTGTCGCGCGATAAATACAATCAGATGTCGCGTAAAAAAGACCTGGGTGTTTCTTCCACCTATGATTTATTGCAAATCAAAAATGCCTATCTGGCCGACTCCACTAATTTTCTGTTGCAGCAAATCAATTACCGCAACTCCTTGCGCAACCTGAATTTGCTGATGTCGCGCGATGTGGAAAACGTATATGAACTCACGGATTTCCTTCAACCTCCCACCGAAATTTATGTACTCGATACGCTTAAAACACGAATGGTTCGCAACAACAGCACCATCCTCAATCAGTACATCAATCTTGAATTGCAACGCACCCAAATTGATTTGGCCAAAAGCGCCATGTATCCTGTAGTTTCTTTTCAATTGGGAGGAAACACACAATTCTCACATTTCGAAACTTCGCAGTTTGCTACCAATGGATCGAACCTGAATTACTACGGAAATTTTGTGGTGAACTTCAATTTATTCAATGGTGGAAAAACCAAACGCTCCATACAGAATGCCCAAATCCAGGAAAAAATAGCGCAAATTTCTTTGGAGGAACAGGTGTTTACCTTGAATTCTACTTTGGTGAATGCCTATGAATTGTATTTGGCACGACAAGTCATTCTCGACCTCACCACCGAATCTTACCGCTCCGCTGAGTACAATTTAAAGCTTAGTCAGGAACGTTTTGAACAAGGAAGTATTTCCTCCTTTAATTTCCGCGATGTTCAGATCCAATTTCTGAATGCCGCCATGACTCGTCTGGATGCTGCTTACAACATCATTAGTTCGCATACCGAATTGCTGCGCCTTACCGGTGGAATACTGCAAGTGAACTAGTCTTTTTTCTGCTTTGCAATGGTCCAATTTGCGTTATCTTTGGGACCAAATTCATTGCATTATGTCAGACGACAGGAAAGTCATTTTTTCCATGGTGAAGGTGAACAAATCCACACCACAGGGAAAACACATTCTGAAAGATATTTACCTCTCTTTCTTTTACGGAGCTAAAATCGGAATCATTGGTCCGAATGGATCCGGTAAATCAACTGTTTTACGCATCATTGCCGGGCTGGACAAATCCTTCCAGGGCGATGTTGTTTTTTCGCCGGGATATACGGTTGGTCACCTTGCTCAGGAACCTGAATTGGATGAAAGCAAAACTGTGCGAGAAATTGTGCAGGAAGGTGTGCAGGAAACCATGGATTTATTGGCTGAATTTGAAGAGATCAACCTAAAGTTTGGTGAACCCGAATATTTGGATGATCCCGACAAAATGGAGAAACTCATGAACCGTCAGGCTGAAGTGCAGGAGCGTTTGGATGCGGTGGATGCCTGGAATATTGATGTGAAACTCAACCGTGCTATGGACGCACTGCAATGTCCGGATGGCGACACTTCTGTTAGTGTGCTTTCGGGTGGTGAACGTCGTCGGGTTGCTTTGTGTCGTTTGTTATTGAAACAACCGGATGTGTTATTGCTCGATGAGCCTACCAACCATTTGGATGCGGAATCGGTTTTGTGGTTGGAGCAGCATTTGCAACAATATCCGGGAACGGTAATTGCCATTACCCACGACCGTTACTTCCTCGATAATGTAGCAGGTTGGATTCTTGAACTCGATCGCGGAGAAGGTATTCCATGGAAAGGAAATTATTCTTCGTGGCTGGAACAGAAAAAGAAACGTTTGGAAGAAGAAGAAAAATCGGAAAGCAAACGTCAGAAAGTTCTCGAACGCGAGTTGGATTGGGTGCGTCAGGGCGCCAAAGGTCGACAAGCCAAACAAAAAGCGCGTTTACAGAATTACGAAAAAATGCTTTCGGAAGACACGAAAGAAAAAGAAGCGAAACTGGAATTGTTTATTCCACCGGGTCCGCGCCTGGGTAATGAAGTCATCATCTTCGACAACATTGCCAAGGCTTTCGGAGATAAAGTACTTTACGAAAACCTCAGTTTTAAACTTCCCCCTGCAGGTATAGTCGGGATTATTGGTCCAAATGGTGCAGGTAAAACCACCTTGTTCCGTCTCATCATGGGCGAAGAAAAACCCGATGCAGGTACGGTAACCATTGGTGAAACCGTGCGCATTGCTTATGTCGACCAAAGTCACAAAGAAATCGATCCGAACAAATCCGTTTGGGAAGTAATTTCCGGCGGAGGAAATGAAAACATTGAACTTGGCGGCAAGCTGATCAATTCACGCGCCTATGTTTCGCGGTTTAATTTCAACGGAACCGATCAAAATAAAAAATGCGGTGTGCTTTCCGGTGGTGAAAGAAATCGTTTGCATTTGGCCATGACTTTGAAATCCGGATCGAATGTTTTACTCCTCGATGAGCCGACCAACGACCTCGATGTAAACACGATTCGTGCACTGGAAGAAGCGCTTGAAAACTATGCCGGATGTGCCGTAATCATTTCGCACGACCGTTGGTTCCTCGACCGCGTTTGTACACATATTCTCGCCTTTGAAGGTGATGCCAACGTTTACTCTTTCGAAGGTTCGTTTACCGAATACGAGGAGAATAAGAAAAAACGTTTGGGCGATACTTCGGAGAAAAAATTCCGTTACAAGAAACTTGTCAAATGACCGCGGATCTTATCAAATCCTATTTTCCAAACATCAGCAAAGAGCAGGAGGAGCAATTCAACCTGCTCTTTCCTCTTTACACCGAATGGAATGCGCGTATCAATGTTATTTCGCGCAAGGACATGGATAATTTTTTCATTCACCATGTATTGCATTCCTTAGGCATTGCCAAAGTGATTTCCTTTGCTCCGGGAACCAAATTACTGGATGTTGGCACCGGTGGCGGATTTCCGGGCATTCCGCTGGCCATTATGTTTCCTGAGTGTCATTTTCATCTGGTAGATTCCATTGGAAAAAAAATCAAAGTAGTTGAAGAAGTATCCAGTGGATTGGGATTGAAAAATGTGAGCTGGCAACACGAACGCGCCGAAAAAGTGAAAGGACAATTTCATTTTGTCATTAGTCGCGCTGTAACCACTTTCGGTGAATTTCTTCCTTGGGTGAACGGAAAATTTCAAAAAGCACAATTCAATGCTTTACCTAACGGCATTCTATACCTCAAAGGCGGAGATTTAAGCGAAGAATTAGCGGTCGTAAAACAAGCTTATAAGGTTTGGTCCTTAGCAGATTTTTACAAAGAAGATTTTTTTGAAACGAAAAAAGTAGTGCACATCCGGATGTAATCAATCCACCGGATTCAATTCAATTTGCAAAGCACAAAGCTTTTGGTAATTCATTGCCACATTAAGCAAATCATCATCACCTTCTTCGTAAGTCCAAATGACTTTAATACCGATGCTATGAGACTCAATGTTTTTGAGCACTTCCAAAACGGCGATTACAGAGGAAGAAGAAATATAATCGAAATGCATTTCGATGGTGGCATCAGCAGGAAGTTTGTTCCTTGATAACCATTCATTGAGGGGTAAATAGAATTTTTTGGAGTTTTCAGGGAAGGATTTGCCCTTAATGTAAAATTTTTTCCCTGTGAGATCAAATCGAATCTGAGGCGTGCTTCTGGAGGGCTCAGCAATAAAGAGGCTCATAATTTACGCTCCGTTCCGGTCAACTTTCACTTCACAGGTGAAGCAAGCTAACTTTTCATTTATCTCTTCAAAATTATACTTCAGCTGATTTTTCGATTTCATGGCCATGGTAATGAATCCAAGTCCGGCACCGCCTTTATTGGAAATAATACCATTTGTTAAAACCTCCATATACAAGGCCTTCACTTGTGCTTCGTCGTAGGCATTGATTTGCTTGAGACGTTCATCCATGATGGCTGTATTGTGACTTAAAATTAGGTTTCCGAAAGTAACTAGGTATTCGTTTTCATCTTGCGCAATAACGAGGAAAGAATGTTGATTTCCATCTTCATCTTTCTCACCGTGCAAGCGAACGTTTTGCAAGCCTTCCACAAGAATGGAGAACATACGTTTTACAGTTCCCTTTTTGTCACCGAATTCGAGCATTTGCTCCTCGATGCCATTGGAAATGGAATTCACCAAGTCTTGCGTAAACTCACCAAAATGCGACACAAGGATTTTCTTGGAAGACTTACTGTTGTAGTTTCCGTAGATCTCCTGGTATCGGGAGTTAACCTTTTCGAGAACCTTATTTGCGGATGCGCTCATCAGCCTATTGATCTGATTATTGGGCTAAAAATCTATGCAAGATAACATTTTTTGGAAAAAAGCCATAATCGTCGGGGAAAAATGCAAATCCAGCGACAAATAGAGGCTTTCGGGCAAAAAGCACTTTCTTGACACTCTCAAATTTATGGGCTGAAACAAGCATTTGGTGCCTCAGGATCAGCAATCTGTCAACATAGTTTTTTAAAAACTGTTAATATCTCCTACAAACCGCAACTATCTAGCATTCCATTTTTCGGAATAACCATTTATAGCCATAAAATCCGAAAATACAACACCGGATTAAGCTTCAGTTTGGGGTCGTTATAAAGCTGAATCTTTTGGAAAGAAGCATTGGCGCCAAGGTCGAAACTGAACTTCGGATTAAACTTCATGCGCACACCTGTTCCAAAAACAGCTCCATATCCCAACCCTCCAAGTTTGGTTTGGTTGTAAACATTGGGCTGCACAAGCAAATTGTAGCGCAATCCTTCAATCAAAACCTCATTTTTCTCGGCACGAACCGCGTTAAGGGATGCTGCTATTTCCATATAACCGCTGATCTCACGGCGCTCACCAAAATCAACATGTAAGCCGAGGTCGAGCTGAAACCTCCGTTCTTGCCCACTGATCTGCTCCGTGTAATAGGTTGGTTCTCCAAAAGGATTGGCGGGATTTTCGGCGGCAAGTAAAAAGGCCTCACTAAAACGAAGGGTAGCAAAATCGGTATTGATGAAAACAGCTGTACCATCAGTGTAATAGTAGCCTAAATGTCCGCCGAGGTTCAAACCAATTCGGTAACGCGGGTTTTCGGGGTAGGAATACAATTCGAACGGCTGCTGAATGGCGTTGTAAATCTGATTGTATATCGTTGGAATCGCCAGCAATTCCTGAATGGTAAAATCATTATAGCCGGCATAATAAGGTGCAGTGTATTTGTTGGCCAGGTAGCCGCCAATATTGAGTCCAAAGTACAATTGACGATCCTCCGATAACATTTCGGGTTCATCTTCTTGTCCATGGACAAACAGCGTTGAACCGCAAAAAAATATTCCCGTTAGGAGCGAATACAGCATTTTCATAGCCACGAAAATACAAAGCCCAATTTATTATCCACAGCCTGAGGGAGATTTGTTGCTTTTGTTTATTTTCAGGAAAAATAAATACTTGTTATGGGACTATGGGACAAACTCAAGGGTGAATTAATAGACATCATCGAATGGCTAGACAATTCCGAAAATTCCATCGCGTGGCGTTTTGAACGTTACGACAACGAAATTAAAAACGGCGCAAAACTTATTGTGCGCGAATCGCAAGTGGCGGTTTTCCAAAACGAAGGAGAATTTGCCGATGTATTCGGACCGGGAACGTATACGCTCGAAACGCAAAACCTTCCTATTCTTTCTACTTTGAAAGGATGGAAATACGGTTTTAGTTCACCTTTCAAGGCCGAAGTCATTTTTGTAAATACCAAAGTGATTGCCGATTTGAAATGGGGAACAAAAGGTCCAATGACCATCACCGATTTGACCAATCCACTTTTTGTGAATACCAAATTGAAAGCCTTTGGTTCCATGGAATGCAAAATCACCGATGCGAAAATGTTTATTCGCGAAGTGATGGGAACCGACAATCATTTCACCAAAGAAGAAATCATTGATCGCCTTCGCACCCGCGCTGTATCCTACTTTCAAAGAGTTGTGACGGGAGATAAATCTTTATTGGTTGACCTTGGCTCCGACCGCATCAACGAGGAGCTGACCAAAAGAATGAATGAAGATTTCGTGAAAATGGGAATGACCCTGGTGCTATACACTGTTGAAAGTCACGAATTCGATCCCGAAACTGAAAAACGTCTTGCCAAATACGCAGAAAACCGTCAGGAGGCAGATCGTATTCTTCAGGAAAATCAAGCCAAAGCGCAATCCATCAACATGTATGGCAATAACATGCAGAATTACATGCAATACCAGATGGGACAATCCATGGAGCAAGCGGCAAAAAATCCGCAAAGCGGAAACATGGGAGAAATGATGGGTGCCGGAATGGGATTTGCGTTTGGGCAGAACATGATGAACCAACAAAACATGATGAACCAGCAGAACATGAATAAAGGTCCCGTACCTCCTCCTGTTCCGGGCATGGTGAAATTTTTTGTGGCTCAAAACGGACAACAATTCGGTCCTTTCGAAATGCCGCAACTTCAGCAAATGATGCAGCAAGGTCAGTTAACCCGCGAAACCATGGTTTGGAAAGAGGGCATGGCCAATTGGGCAGCAGCAGCTTCTGTTCCTGAGTTGAGTAGTTTGTTTGGAGCTGTTCCACCGCCGCCTCCACCACCTGTTGGATAAATTTTAAAATGCATTATATCCTTCCGTTAAAACAGCGGAAGGATTTTTTTTGAAACAACAAAAGTCATGGAAGAAAACATTGTAGACAAATCCAATCAACTCGAAACCAAATGTGTTTCATGTGGTGGAACTTTGCATTATGCGCAAGGAACCAGCATGATGACTTGCCAATATTGTGGCGCATCCAATGAGTTTGAAGTTCCTGTTCACCATGCCGAAGAATTGGATTTTCATGCCTATGTGCAATCGGTAATGAGCAATCCGGATGCAACAGAAAAAATATCCACCATCAAATGTGATGCATGCGGATCGACTACCAATTTTGACCCGAAAATTGTTTCGGACTCTTGTTCCTTTTGCGGAAGTCCACTTGCTGTAAAAGAAGGTAGCACCAACCAAATCAAACCGAAATCGATGCTTCCCTTTGCCATCGATAAAAACAAAGGTTTTGAAGAGTTTAAAAAATGGGTGAATTCACGTTGGTTTGCCCCTAATGATTTAAAGAAAGCAACACGCAATACAGAAAGTTTAAATGGAGTGTATATTCCTTATTGGACTTTCGATGCCGGGACCTATACCTATTACACCGGTATGCGCGGAATTCATCGTCAGGAGCGTTATACCACCACAGTTAACGGAAAAGAACAAACCATGTACCGCACAGTTACGGATTGGTATCCTTGCGCAGGATATGTTAGTCACGATTTTGACGATGTTCTTGTTCTTGCTTCCGATTCTTTACCAAAGACTTATACCGAAGCGCTTGAGCCCTGGGACTTAAACAACCTTGCAGGCTTCGATCATAAATTCATGAGTGGATTTAAGGCAGAAAGTTATGCCGTGGATTTGGAAGCCGGATTCGAAATCGCCAAAGAAAAAATGGAATCGCGCATCAACATGCTCGTGCGACAAGACATCGGCGGTAATGCTCAGCAAATCTTAACGAAAGACATTACGCATAGCAATGTCACTTTTAAACATATTTTATTACCGGTTTACATTTCTGCTTTCCGCTATAACGGGCGTGTGTATCGCTTTCTGGTAAACGGACGCACAGGTGAGGTACAAGGAGAACGTCCTTATTCTACACTCA
>JBIKKU010000112.1:0-8349 GCA_044360245.1 Flavobacteriales bacterium
GTTGTGCGATTGTGCCAAGGCCATCGAGCTAATCAGTAGGCCAATAAAAAAAGAAAAGAGTTTCATCGTTTGGATTTTGCGTTGTTAGGGAATAGAAACGTTTGAACAAGATAAGCCATTTCGGGAAAAATTCCTTACAGAGAGAAATACTTCAAATTAAGGTAGACTGTTTTAAAGCATGCTTCAGGATTTTTTTTCAATCCAGCCTTTTTTCTGCATGTCTTTTAATAGGTTACGTCCCCTGGCTACCAATGCGGGGATATCGCTGTTCATGGCATTGCGCAGAATGAGTTCAAATTCGCCCGACAATTCCGGTTCTTTTTGCACGATGCGGTAAGCGCAAGACATGGAAAATGCCCTCACGGCAATGGCTTCTTTGTGGTCATTGATGAGATGGATGAAAGTGTCCAATGCATAGCTCATTTCACTTGGTTTTACATCCATGAATTCAAACAAGCGTGTAATGCCACGTTTGATGGCGTTATGGCAAGGATGATGCAGTTTTTCAAGCAATTTGCGGTGGTAGGGTTTCGACCATTCAGGTCTTTCGTAACCGACAGCACCCAGAGGCCAGGCAGCTTTTTGCGCAAGGAGTTCATCTTTACCCAACACCATTTTAATCAATGCAACATAAGCAGCTTTATCGGCCAAAATGATTTTACCCATTTGTGCTGCGTTGGACTTGCTTTGAGGGCGTGTTAACAATTCATCCAGACTAGCCATCGTATACGATTTGAAATATTCCTAAAATTGGGAAAAAAAAGACAATGAACCTTGAAGAGTCCCGAAATCAAGTTGAAATGATCAATGCCTATGCACGCCAAATGGTAGATGAAAATAAACAGCGCAATACCATTCTGCATGAGCTGCTTGAAAAGGGATACGAGAAGAAGGAAGCGGTGAGTTTATTGAATATCATCCAAGTTGAAGCGGATAAATTTATTGCTAAAAATAAAGAACCTATGGTGCAATTTCTGCGTGCAGTTAGTTCTTTTTTTATTGGAGGTGCTATGTTGGGATTTGGCATTTTATTTTGGTGGAAAACAACTCAGTTGGGAAAAGTACCTGTCATTTTTATTGGTCTCATCCTTGTTGGTGCCGGTTTGTTCTTTTATTCTTTGTTAGTTTTTGCATTGTTGTTCTACCGCAAATGGAAAGGCAAAAAGCAATCATCCGAGTCACAAGCCTTGGATCAATTAAAGGAATGATGATATCATTTTCGTTGGATGGTTCGATATATTGCCATTTTGGCGACATTTATTTTAATTCGATGTTATGATTAAGCCGCTTTATCTCTCCGGAGAATTTTTACGCACCGAATACACGCGCGAAATTCGTTCGCCTTGGAACAATGAGTTGATTGCTACTATTTCCATGGCTGGTCCGGGTGATATTGAAAAGGCCATTATTGCTGCACGTTCGGCGCTCAAGCAAACACGCGATCTGGGAATTTTTGAACGTGTCGCGGTCTTGCGTCATGTTGCCGATCGTTTAAAACAAAAGCGAGAAGAATTTGCAAAACTCCTGGCGCAGGAAAGTGCAAAACCATTGAAGTATGCACTATCCGAAGTCGATCGTGCTTCAGATACTTTTTTAATCGCTGCCGAAGAATGTAAACGACTTACGGGAGAATTTATGCGATTGGACTGGACCCCCGCCGGAAAGGGAAAAACAGGGATTGTCCATTATTTTCCTGCAGGTGTGGTGGCGGGAATAACGCCCTTTAATTTCCCGTTTAACCTGGTGGCGCATAAAGTTGCTCCGGCCATTGCAACCGGTTGTCCGATTATTTTAAAACCTGCTTCGTCCACTCCTTTAAGCGCATTGGCCTTGGCAGAAATCATTCACGAAACCAAATTACCCAAAGGAGCATTTTCCGTTTTGCCTTGCGATCGTAAAACAGGCGATATGTTGGTGACGGATAACCGCATCGCTGTATTGTCGTTTACCGGTTCTCCCGAAATTGGGTGGGACATGAAAGCGCGTGCGGGAAGAAAAAAAGTGGTGTTGGAATTGGGCGGAAATGCAGGAGTGTACATAGCCGATGATGCCGATGTTGACCATGCAGTGGAGCGTTGTTTGGTGGGGGCATTTGCATACAGCGGACAAATTTGTATTCATGCGCAACGCATTTTTGTGGATTATAAAATCTTCGAAGAGTTTATTGGGAAATTCATTACACGTGCGGAAATGTTAAAGACCGGTGATCCTCTGCAAAAGGAAACGGAGCTTTCTACCATGATTGATGAAGGTAATGCATTACGTGTGGAAAGCTGGATGAATGAAGCCATACAGAAGGGAGCAAAATTGTTGTGTGGAGGAAACCGAAAAGGTGGATTTTTTGAAGCGACCATTCTCACCGGAACAGATGCAACAATGAAGGTTTTTGCAGAAGAAGTTTTTGGACCAATCGTCGTTGTCGAAAAAGTGAATTCGCGCGATGAAGGTATTCGTCAGTTAAACAATACCCGTTTCGGATTGCAGGCCGGAATTTTTACCAATGATTTTCAGTTCATTCAAAAAGCATTTCGCGAAATTGAAGTTGGTGGTGTAATCGTAAATGATGTACCCACCTTCCGTGTCGACCACATGCCTTATGGTGGAGTGAAGGACTCCGGATTAGGCAGGGAAGGGGTGAAATATGCCATGATGGACTTTATTGAACCACGGATTTTGGTGCAATAAATTTGTTCAAGCAACCATTTTGCTTTTTTGGGAGTCTTGGAATTACAAACCTCGGCTATGAGCAAGATTACATTCTCTCTTTTATTTGTCTTTATTTTTATTTCCGGCCTTAAGGCCCAGTTGATTGTCACCAACACTGCCACACCTGCGCAATTGGTGCAGAACAATTTGGTCGGACCGGGCGTAACGGTTTCCAATGTGACCTTCAACGGCGCTCCGGCGAATACAGTGAATCCGCAGATTGGATTGTTTGACGGAACCAATACCACACTCGGTATGGCGGAAGGAATTCTTATGACATCCGGAAATGTAAACGCGGCAGTCGGACCCAACAACAATGGAGGAATTTCTGCCGCTATGGGAAGTTCTGCTTTTGATGCAGATTTAAATGCCATTTGTGCTTTCGGAGTTTACGATGCGGCCATTCTCGAATTCGATTTTATTCCCATGGGCGATACCGTTGAATTTAAATTTCGTTTCGCAAGTGATGAATACATTGAATATGTTGGATCAGGTATTAACGATGCCTTCGGGATTTTCCTCAGTGGACCGGGCATTACGGGACCATTTTCCAACAGTGCCGTAAACCTTGCGGTAGTCCCCGGAACATCCACGCCAATTTCAATTGATAATATCAGCCCCTTTAATAACTCCATGTATTATATCGACAATGGTGATGGATTTACCGCGCCATACAATAGTAATCCAATGTATGTGCAATACGATGGAATGACGGTTACGCTCACTGCTGTATATCCTGTAACCTGCGGAACACAATACCATATCAAATTTGCGATTGGTGATGGTTCTGACGCTGTGATTGATTCGGGTGTGTTTATTGAATCCGGTAGTTTTCAATCGGATGGAGTCAATGTTTCCTTGATCACACCAACACTTCCAAATGCTACCCAAGGTGTGGTGTACGAAGGCTGTTTGCTTGGATCTACAGTGGATTTCACATTTGTTCGTCCGGATACCATGTTGAACGATACCGTGTTTTTCAGTCTTGGTGGAAATGCCGTAAACGGTGTTGACTATTCTACGGTTGGAACTTCTTATGTAGTATTTCCTCCCGGTCAGGATAGCGTTACATTGAGCATCAACATTCCCAACGATGGTGTTACCGAAGGAGTGGATACACTTATTGTTACTACACTTGGTATGAGTGCCTGTGGAAATCCGATCAACAATTCTGCATTCCTTTACATCAACGATCCTTACGATGTGTTAGCCTTTGCAGGAAATGATACGGTGTACAATTGTCCCGGACAAACCTATTCCTACAACGGTATTCCACTCAATGGAAATCCGCCTTACAATTATTCCTGGAGCAATGCCATTACCGGACAAAGTGTAAATTATACCATCACTCAATTGGGTGGCGATACATTGATTCTATCGGTCACCGACGGTTGCGGTTATCTCGGATACGATACCATTTATTTTTCTCAAGTACCACCAACACCATTGACTGTATTTGCGGGATTTGATACCACACTAGCCTGTGCCGGTCAAAGTGTAATGCTCAACGGTGCGTATTTCGGTGGTCCCGGTGATGTGCCGCTTTTGGTATGGAACAATGGAGTAGTAGGAGGTGCGAATTTGGTGCAGCCACTGCAAACCACAACTTATGTTTTAACGGCAACCAATACATGTAACCAAACCGCAACAGATAGTGTAACTGTTTTTGTTCCTCCATTTACTCCCTTCACTTTGTTTGTATCCGATACCTTGATAACGGTTCCATGTGCAGGAAACAATGCGAACTTCACGGCCTATGCTTTATCAGGTGGTGCTGCGCCATACCAGTATGCATGGTCGAATGGCGATACCGACAGCATTTTGAATGTTGTCGTAAACGGAAATACAACGTACACATTTACTGTAACCGATCAGTGCGGATTGGATTCGACAATTTCTGTTCGTGTGGATGTGGCCGGAGGTACGATTTTATTCGAAGCTTATGGCGGAAGACATTGCCGCAATACCGACAGCACAGCAATTCTAACCTTCTCGCTTAGCGGTGGTGTATCTCCCTATGCTTATACATGGACTGCTCCGGCGGGTGTTACCAATATCGATACGGATACCATTACGCAATCGTATTTAGTAAGCCATGCACAAAGTGGACTGTATGTGTTTACGGTTACCGATGGATGCGGAACCACAGCTCAAGATACCGTTAGCGTTTCTATGGTCGATTGCGATTTGAATATTCCGAATGTAATTTCTCCGAATGGCGATGGCTCGAACGATGTGTTTTATGTCGACGGATTGCAATACCATCCGAACAGTATTCTTCGTGTCTACAACCGCTGGGGTGTTCAAGTGTTTTACGATCCGAATTACCAGAACAACTGGAATGGAGGTGGTTTGTCGGCCGGTACGTATTATTATGTCCTCGTCCTCACCGATGGAACCATTCCTTCGCAATACAACGGAACCTTAACCATCTTGTATTAATATTACCTGCAAGCAAAATAGGGGGAGTCCGAAAAGAACTCCCTTTTTTTTTAAAAATATTTGCGCAAAAAAAATCCCTGCCGTTTTCGACAGGGATTTTTTTGTGTTGGATTGTTCTTAGTTTACAGAAACAATTTTATCGGAATGGTATTCTCCTTTTTTCAATTTTACAGCCACTTTCTTGAAGGTTTCGATGGTGTAGTTTACATCTTCAAGCGTGTGTACTGCAGTTGGAATGAGACGAAGCATGATGACATCTTTCGGTACAACGGGATAAACCACGATAGAACAGAAAATATTGTAATTCTCACGCAAGTCGAAGGTAAGGTTGGTTGCCTCTCCCAATGAACCGCTCAGGAATACCGGAGTAACCATGGTGTTGGTGTTTCCAATATTGAAACCTGCATCTTTCAAACCGTTTTGCAAAGCATTGGCGATGGTCCACAATTTCGAACGCAACTCTGGTTGTGAACGAAGAAGTTCCATACGTTTCAAGGCTCCAATTACCAATGGCATTGGAAGTGTTTTTGCAAAGATTTGCGAACGCATGTTGTAACGGAGGTATTCAACAACGTTTTCGGTAGAAGAAATAAATCCACCGATGAGTGCCATCGATTTAGCGAAAGTTCCGAAATAGATATCTACGCCATCCTGACAACCTTGTTCTTCGCCGGTACCTGCGCCTGTTGGTCCCATGGTTCCGAAACCGTGCGCATCATCCACAAACAAGCGGAAGGAATATTTTTTCTTAAGCTCAACGATTTCTTTCAGTTTGCCTTGGTCGCCTGCCATTCCAAACACACCTTCGGTAATCACCAATACACCACCGTCTTTTTCTTCGGCCACTTTAATGGCACGTTGCAGTTGTTTTTCGAGTGACTCGATATCGTTGTGTTGGAATACGAAACGTTTTCCGAAATGCAAACGCATACCATCGAGGATACACGCGTGTGATTCGCTGTCGTAAACAATCACATCGTTACGATCAACCAATGAATCGATCGCAGAAACCATTCCTTGATAACCGAAGTTGAGAAGGATGGTATCTTCTTTTTTCATGAATGCGGAAATCTCGTTTTCGAGTTGTTCATGGTAATTGGAGTTACCACTCATCATGCGCGCACCCATGGGGTAGGCAAGACCGAATTCGGCAGTTCCTTTGTTGTCGGCTTCGCGAACCTCGGGGTGATTGGCCAGTCCGAGGTAATTGTTCAGGCTCCACACCAGAACTTCTTTCCCACGGAAGATCATTTTATTACTAATCGGACCTTCAAGTTTGGGGAAGGTGAAATAACCATGCGATTCCTTGGAGTGTTTACCGAGTGGACCGCGATTCAGCTTGATCTTCTCAAAAATATCCACAGTTTGGGGATTAAGGGTTGAACGTTAATTTGCAATTCCTGCAAAATTAAGGAATCAAGGCCTCAAATCGATATTGTGGTAAAATTTTATCAACAGAATCGCGTTCTACGGGGTGAAGATTTCCTTGTATATTTGTGCCTTATGCTGAAAGTCCGTTTTGTCCTTATGTTTTTGGTGGCAGCTTCATTGCTGTTCTCCTGCAGCGATTACAATAAATTATTGAAGAGTGAGGACATGGACCTCAAGCTGGATAAGGGTATTGAGTTTTTTGAAGCCAAAAAGTACGACAAAGCCATGCCTTTGCTCGAAGAAGTGGTTGCCTCCGGGAAATTCAGAGGGACTGACAAAGCAGAAAAGCTTTACTATAATTACGCTTACTGCCACTATTATTTAAAGGAATATTATTTAGCGGCCTATTATTTTAAAATGTTCTCACGCACCTTTCCACGCAGTCGTTATGCCGAGGAATCTTTGTTCATGAGTGCGATGTGTAATGTGAAGAATTCCCCGAAAACCTCATTGGATCAGGCGGAAACCAAAGAAGCCATCAACGAGATTCAACTTTTTTTGAACCGTTATCCGGAAAGCCCTCGTCGCGATACCTGCAACAAAATCCTCGATCAACTCAACGGAAAACTAGAGACCAAGGCCTTTGACAATGCAGCGCTTTATTTCAAAATCGAGAATTACAAGGCGGCTTCCATTGCTTTGAAATCCATGTTGGAAGAATACCCGATGTCGCGTTACAAGGAAGAAGCCATGTTTATGATTGTCAATGCTGACTTCCTCCTTGCCGAGAACTCGGTAGATGAGAAAAAGGTGGAACGTTACGAGCAAACCCAGGTTTCCTGTACCAATTTCATTGCGGCTTTTCCCGAAAGTAAGCACCGGAGAATGGTAGATGAGGTTTATGCTTCGGCCAAGAAAAAGGCGGTGGATTTCAAAGCGAGAGATATGTATCTGAAAATCAAGACAGAAATGAATGCTGCGGAAAAAGCACCCAAAGAAAAAAAATTGGCCTTATATGCCCAGGCAAGCAATTCTTGTAGTACTTTTGTATCCCTTTATCCGGAGAGCAATTTCAGGAAAGAGGTGGATGCTTTCTTTACCGAAGCTTCCAAACAAATAGAACAATTAAAATAAATTAAGCTATGAGCTACAAAAACTCCACTGCTGAGAGAACAACCATTACCCGCGACGTTGATAAACTCGAAGACCGTACCGGAAACTTGTATGAGTCTATCGTTGTCATCAGCAAACGCGCTAACCAATTGGCGGTTGAAATGAAGGAAGAACTTACTTCCAAACTTCAGGAGTTTGCAACGCATACCGATAACCTCGAAGAAGTTTTCGAAAACCGCGAACAAATCGAGATTTCACGTCATTACGAAAAGCTTCCAAAGCCGGTTGCTATTTCCATTCAAGAATTCCAGGAAGGCGGAACATATTTCCGTTACCCTGAACAAGCTTAATAGCAGACAACCATGTTGCACGGAAAAAAAATCGTGCTTGGTGTGACCGGAAGCATTGCCGCATATAAGGCTGCGCTGCTGGTAAGACTGCTGAAAAAACAAGGAGCCGAGGTGAGTGTCGTCATGACCGCCTCGGCATCTGATTTTATAAGCCCCCTTACATTAGCCACACTCAGCGGAAATCCGGTTCAAAGTGCTTTTACATCCAATCCCGAAACAGGGGTATGGAACAACCATGTGGAATTGGGGATGTGGGCAGACCTTATGGTGATTGCGCCTGCAACTGCCAATACCATCGGGAAAATGGCCAATGGGATTTGCGATAATCTTTTAATGGCTGTTTACCTCTCGGCGAAATGTCCGGTTT
>JBIKKU010000113.1:0-8280 GCA_044360245.1 Flavobacteriales bacterium
AATCCGGTAATATCACTCCACCATTGCCTTCGCCACCAATTACAGCATTGGTTTTGCGCATCATTTCCACCACATTCACCTCGCCCACTGCGGATGCTGAATAGCTACCTCCATGATGTTCCGTAACATCTCGCAGTGCGCGGGTGGAACTTAAATTCGAAACTGTATTTCCTTTTTTGTATTCGAGAATTAAATCGGCAACGGCAACAAGCGTGTATTCTTCACCAAACATTTCACCGTTCTCGCAAACCATCGCTAAACGGTCTACATCAGGATCCACAACAAAACCAACATGTGCCTTTTCTTTTTTCATCACCGAAGAAATTTCAGTGAGGTGTTCGGGCAGCGGTTCCGGATTGTGCGGAAAATGTCCGTTAGGTTCGCAATACAATTCGGTAATTTTTTTCACGCCCAGTGCTTTCAACAAGGCAGGAACAGCAATTCCTCCGGTCGAATTCACGGCATCAATCACCACATGCAAATCGGCATTGGCAATGGCTTCGCGATCGACATAAGGCAATCGCAATATCATTTCAATATGTTTTGCAATCCATGTATCATCCTGAATGTATTTCCCCAAGTGATCGACTTCTGCAAATTGATAACGCTCTTCTTCAGCAATGGCGAGCACTTCCGCTCCATCTGCACCTGAAATAAATTCACCTTTTTCATTGAGTAATTTCAAGGCATTCCATTGTTTCGGATTGTGCGAAGCTGTAAGAATGATTCCACCGGATGCTTTCAATTCAGGAACAGCAACTTCTACGGTTGGCGTAGTGCTCAAACCAAGATCAATCACATCAATGCCCATTCCCTGAAGTGTAGCACTTACCAAAGCGCGGACCATCTCACCCGAAATTCGGGCATCACGTCCAATCACCACACGAACCGGATGATGGGTGTTGCGGTTTTTGAGCCATTGTCCGTAGGCGGCAGAAAACTTAACGGCATCAAGCGGAGTTAAACCTTCTCCAACTTTTCCGCCAATGGTTCCGCGGATTCCTGAAATGGATTTGATGAGGGTCATACGGTGTAGAATTACCCTACAAAAATAGCGGCTGAAATCCCCTCTAAACCCAAGGCGAGCAGGAAGGAATGCACGAAGTGATGTTAATGGCGCATCGACCGATTTTAAGGCATAGGCTTATTGATGTTTTCAATTTACTGAAAATCAATGCTTTAAAAATATTCAATGTTAATATTCTGTTGAAATCCGTTGGATTCCATCCCCCTAGAAATCCGCCTTTTGCGTATCTTTGCATTACTTACCTCTAAGGGGTTTTGCCTAATGCACGAAGACCACAACTACAACGAACAACCGGGAGAAGGGCCAGAAGATTTGCGTCCACATGTGGAGCGATTCGAGGAGATGATCAGAAACAATGCGGTCTATTTTTTCGACGTTGATGTTTTTGAAGCGCTGATTGACCATTACCTGGAAAAAAACGACATCAAAACTGCCCTGAAAGGCATCAGTATTGGTATTTCACAACATCCGGATGCTGTGCCGATTTTATTGCGCAAAGCCGAAATTCACGCGACTTCAGGTAAATTGAATAAAGCCTTACAAATTCTGGCAAAGGTTGAAAATCTCGATCCTTACAATGAGGATGTTTACGTGTTAAAAGCAAGTATTTTCAGTCAGTTGCGCGACCATGAAGAAGCCATTCGCTGCTTGAAACAAGCCATACGCTTGGACAAAGAACATGCAGATGAACTTTACGTGGATCTTGCATTTGAATACGAGAACATCAAAAAATGGGACAAAGCCATTGAATTTCTTGAATTAGCCATTGCACGCAATCCCGAGAACGAAGCCGCGCTTTTTGAATTGGCTTATTGTTTTGAAATGAGCGGCAAAGGTGAACAAGGTGTTGAATACTTCAACAAGTTCATCGACAACAATCCTTACTCTTTTACCGCATGGTACAACCTCGGAAACTCTTACATGCGACGTGGATTGTACGAAAAAGCCGTGGAAGCTTTTGATTTTTGCCTGACCATCAACGAAAAGTTTAGTTCGGCATGGTTCAATAAAGCAAATGCTTACGTGCAAATGGAAATGTTTCATGAGGCCATTAACGCCTATGCCGAAACCTTCCTTTACGAGGAACCACAAGGCATTACGTATTGCTATATCGGCGAGTGTTTCGAAAAACTGGAAATGCCGGAAGAAGCTTATGAGAACTTTTTACGGGCAAGCGAAATTGAACCCGACCTGGCTGAATCTTGGTTGGGAATGGGAATCGCCATGAGCATGCTCGAACGCCATAAAGAGGCCATTCCATTGATTGAACGTGCCATTGCACTGGAAGATACGAATCCGGATTACTTCTACATTTTTGCCGAAATACTTGAAAAATCCGGACGATTCGAGGATGCACAAGAAGCTTTCGAAAAGGCTTCACAGATGGATCCCGATAACATTGAACTGATTCTGGACCACTCGCGATTCCTTGCAGAGCAGCTGGGTTGGCACGAAGGAATTAAGCACCTCGAACAAGAACTCGTTCGTTTAAACGCCAATGCTGAATTGCTTTTCCGATTGTCGGCATACTTGTTTCAGGCAGGCAAAAAAGCCGAATCGTTGCGTGTTTTGGAAGAAGCACTCGCGGTTGACCCGGAGGGATACGAAAAATTATTTGATTACCTTCCCGACCTCAAATCCATACCTGATTTTCAAAACTTGATTGACCAATATAAAAAATGATGAATTTTTCTCTACCCTATATCCCTGAACGTCCCGCCAAACCTCGTGAAGCGGGTATCACCATGATGATGGACAAAGGCCTTTCGGTGCGTGAAGCAGAAGATTTTTGTCAAGGGTCAGGTCCATTTACCGACCTTGTAAAATTTGGTTTTGGTACCTCCATGGTTACACCGCAACTTGAGCAAAAACTCAAGATTTACAAGGAGGGCGGAATGAAATGCTATTTCGGTGGAACCTTGTTTGAAGCCTTTATTGCCCGTGGAAAATTTGATGATTACCGCAAACTTTTGTCCAAATACAAATTGGAAATGGCCGAAGTTTCGGATGGTTCCATTGTGCTTGATCATGACGAAAAATGCAAGTACATCGACATTCTTGCCAAAGACTTTACAGTGCTTTCCGAAGTTGGATCCAAAGAAGCCGGAATATTGATTTCACCTGCACGTTGGATTAAAATGATGGCCGCTGAAATTGAAGCCGGAGCATGGAAAGTGATTGCTGAAGGAAGAGAAAGTGGTACTGTTGGGATTTTCCGTCCGAGCGGACATGCACACACTTTGCTCATCAACAAAATCACGGCAAAAATTCCGGGTGAAAAAATCATGTGGGAAGCGCCTAAAAAAGAACAACAAGTTTGGTTTATCAAACACTTTGGTGCCAACGTAAACCTTGGGAATATCGCACCCAATGAGGTTATCGCAATGGAATGTCTTCGACTTGGATTGCGTGGAGATACTTTCTTTTCTTTCCTTCCTGAAGAAATTGCCAAAAAAATCAAGCATCCCGAAAAAAAGAAATAAGCCATGAAAGAGATCAGCGTTAGTGAACTGAAACAAAAAATGGACAACAAGGAAAATTTCCAGTTGATCGATGTCCGTGAAGATTATGAAGTTGAAATAGCTCAAATCGGTGGTTTGCATATTCCCATGGGATCGGTGCTCGACAATCTGGAGAAAATCCGTAAGGATGTTCCCGTTTATGTGCATTGCCGCAGTGGAAAAAGAAGTGGTGCCATTTGTGATGCCCTCGAAGCAAACGGATACACCAATGTGTATAATGTTGCCGGCGGAATTTTAGCATGGTCGGACGAGATTGATTCTAGTCTCCCGAAATACTAAAAACATGAAGGAGTTCCTGGATTTTTTCCTCCACCTCGACGAACAATTACAACTCATCATCAACGAATACGGAACGACGACCTATGTCATTTTGTTCCTCATTATTTTCGTTGAAACCGGCATTGTGATCATGCCATTTCTTCCCGGCGATTCGCTGTTATTCGCCGCAGGAGCATTTGCTGCATCCGGTTCCTTAAACCTCGCTTTATTGCTTGTGCTTTTGTTTATCGCTGCTTTCTTGGGAGATACGGTAAACTACCTCATCGGAAAACACCTAGGCCTGAAAGTGGTAAAATGGAAAATCAGAAACCGTCAATTGATCAAGCAAGAACACATCGATAAAACCCATGCTTTCTATGAAAAGCACGGAAACAAAACCATCATCCTTGCACGCTTTGTGCCTATTGTGCGCACGCTTGCACCTTTTGTTGCGGGTATTGGAGAAATGGATTACAAGAAATTTATTTCCTACAATGTAATCGGCGGACTCATTTGGGTCATCGGTTTAACCATGCTTGGCTATTTCTTTGGCAATATTCCCATTGTAAAAAAGAATTTCGAAATCGTAATTTTCGGAATTATTTTCCTTTCCATTCTGCCGATAATCATTGAATTTTTGCGCTACAAACTGGCAAAGAAAAAAGCTTAATCATGCGTTCCGGATTTAAATCCATCAACCCTGAGGACCTTGCGGAATTCCGCGTCATGCTTGGCGATTCTGGTGTATTTACTTCCGAAGAAATTCGAAAAGAATACGGTCATGATGAGACAGAAGATTTATCTTTTCCTCCGGAAGTTGTTTTAAAACCTACAACGCCAATCGAGGTAGCGCATATTCTTCGCTATTGCAATACACATCAAATACCTGTTACCCCTATTGGTGCACGCACCGGATTAAGCGGCGGAGCGCTGAGTGTGCATGGAGGTGTTGGATTGTCGATGGAACGTTTCAACCGCATTCTCGATATTGATGAAAAGAATTTACAAGTCACCGTTGAACCCGGCGTAATTACCCAAGTTCTTCAGGAGTCCGTTATTGAAAAAGGATTGTTCTATCCGGTTGATCCATCCTCGCGTGGATCCTGTTCCATTGGTGGAAATATTGCTGAAAATTCAGGCGGACCAAGAGCCGTAAAATATGGCGTTACCAAAGATTACGTGCTGAATCTTGAAGTGGTTTTACCCAATGGTGAAATCATTACGACCGGTGCCAATACATTAAAAAATTCAACCGGATACAACCTCACGCAATTGATGGTGGGCAGTGAAGGTACCTTGGGTGTAGTGACAAAAATCGTCCTCAAACTTTGGCCTTATCCCCAACACAATGTGCTGATGTTGGTTCCGTTTTTCGATCCACAAAAAGCATGTGAAGCCGTTTCTGCCGTGTTCCGCGCAGGTATTGTACCAAGTGCGATGGAATTCATGGAACGCGATGCTATCGATTGGACCTTGCGATATGTTGATGGCATTTCAATTCCCATTAAAGATGAAATCAAAGCGCATTTGTTGATTGAGGTGGATGGAAATAATCCCGATATATTGTTCCGCGATGCCGAAAAAATTGCAGAAGTCGTTGCTGCCTATGAATGCGATGAAATTCTTTTTGCCGATTCAAACGAACAGAAAGAAGCGCTCTGGAAAATGCGACGCAAAGTAGGAGAAGCCGTGAAATCGAATTCGGTTTACAAAGAAGAAGACACTGTTGTACCACGTTATGCCTTGCCGCAACTATTGAGTGGAGTAAAAAGTATCGGTGCAAAATATGGTTTCAAAAGCGTTTGTTACGGTCATGCCGGAGATGGCAACCTGCATGTCAACATCATTCGCGGAGATTTATCCGAACAAGATTGGAACGAAAAGCTTCCTCTAGGTATTCGCGAAATTTTTGAACTCACGGTATCCTTAAAGGGAACCTTATCCGGAGAACACGGTATTGGTTTGGTGCAAAAAAATTACATGGATATCGCCTTCAATCCGGTGCAATTGCAATTGCTGAAAGGCATCAAACAGGTTTTCGATCCGAATGGCATATTGAATCCCGGCAAAATATTCCCCGATTCACTTTCATAAATCTTAGCATACTTCCATTCCTATTCGGCTAAGTTCCTTTCCGATTTTAAGGAGTTACATTGATTATTCAACAATATCATATTGAAAATCAACAACTTGCTATTTTTGCCTAATTTTCTTATGTATTTGTTTGGAATACATAATTATCCGATGTATATTTGTTCTATGTATTCGTCAGAACTCATCAAAGGCACTTTAAAAACGATCGTTTTAAAGTTATTGTCGAACCAGGACAAAATGTACGGTTATGAAATCACCCAAAAGGTGAAGGAACTCACAGGTGATCGGATCCAGATTACCGAAGGCGCACTTTACCCAACCCTTCATGCACTCGAGGAAGAAGGTGTGGTGACCACAGAAACCGTTTATATTGGAAAACGTGTACGTAAATACTATTCCATCACACCCGCAGGGACTTCGAAGGTGAAGGAAAAAGTGGACGAATTCGCTGAATTCATGGAAACCATGAAATTCCTGCTCGACATCAAGCCTCAGAAGGGAAATGTACAATTTAACTGATGCACAAATCGACAAGATCCTCAACGTCATTCGGATCCGTGGCGTTGAAACGGAGGACCTGCAGTTGAACCTCCTGGATCATGTCTGTTGCATCATAGAAAGCGAATACAAGGAACAATCCGACTTCGATCAATATTGCGAAGAAGTCCTGAAACGCTTTTACAAAAAGGAACTTCGCGAAATTGAAGAAGAGACACAACTGTTACTCACCTTCAAACATTTTTACGCCATGAAAAAGATCATGCTTGGTGCAGGTCTCGTATCTGCTATTTCTATATTTTCCGGTGCAGTTTTGAAATTTTTGCACCTTCCTTTTGCCGGTATTTCGCTTGTTTTGGGTATCGCCATTTTTTCATTGATTTTCCTTCCGCTGATGTTCACTTTAAAATTCAGGGAAAGCAAACATTCGCGTGAAAAAAGCATTTTGTTGATGGCCATTCCTTTATGCATTTCCATTATTTTTTCCATTCTTTTTAAAATCATGCACTGGCCTTATGCCAATTTGCTTACTCAAGTTTCACTCTGTTACCTGCTGATTTTGTTTTTGCCTGTTTATTTGATCACCGGCCTACGCAATGCCGACACCAAAACAAATACCATCACAACATCCATTTTGTTGATTGCAGGAGGTGGGTTAATGCTATCGCTTGCCACCATTCACAAATCGAATTACCAGTATGCACACGAAATGCATATAGCTTTGCAGATGCACGATGCAGCCTTAAAAGACAGAGCTGTTTGCATTAGCTTGATGGAGAAAATAGAAAAGCCCGGAGATTCGGTTGTGGTTAACGATGCACGTATTCCTTTTTTGAATGCAACACTTGAACTCGCCAATTATGTGCAGGTTCAAAAACTCAAATTGCAATCACTCACGGAAAACGAACTCAATGAAAAACTTCAATTTCCGTATCCTGCCGAAACCGAACAAACAAAGGCACTCATGTCCGAAATACAGGCGGATATTGACGCGCGCTTAAGCACACATTTTGCTGCTTATGAAACATTCATGAAAACATTCGATCTCAAAAAAGTAGAGGCCGATTGGACCGAACCGCGTCGCACAGAGTTTATCATTGCCTTCAGCGAATTGACCTGGATTGAAAAAGCTTTGCTTGATCAGGTCGAATATGTTGCACGGTAATATGCAAAAGGATGAAACGGGTATTTTTTTGGATTTCCCTTTCTGCATTAGGCTTTTCTTTTTCCGCAAACAAAGAGCGTGAGGATATTTTGCCTTACGCTCCTGCTGCGGACGAGGTTTATCCTTCTGATACAATCTTGTCGAAATGCACTCGAAAACGAGCAATGATATTAATTGCTCATGATGATGATATGTGTGCCATGTCGGGAACCATCGCACTTTTAAACCAAAGGGGTTGGGACATTAAAGTGCTTAGTTTTCCAAAAGGGAAAAAGCGGGATCGTGCCCAAATAAAGGCATGCAGACCAATACTCGATACGGTAGCATTTTATCGTTTGGAATATAGCCAATGGCGCAAGGATTATAAAAAAGGGGAACAACTTCCCCTCTACATCCCCAAGCAGCAGTTTTCGCAAACGTTTGATTCCGGAATGGTGGCACGCGAAATCATTAACCAATTTCAATCGTTCCGACCGGAAGTGTTATTTACATTGGACAATGAAGTTGGTGGATACGGTCATGCTGAACACGTATTTATCAGTCAACTCGCCCTTGATCTTGCCAAGGCCAAAAAAATCACGCCTACATACATTTACCAAAGTGTTTTTACCCCGCATATGACAAATTCCATAATGGAGCGCCATTCCAGAAGAATGAAGTCCTGGGGCTTTGCAGGCGACGGTTGGGAAAAAGCAAAAGCAACCTACAATGTCGAG
>JBIKKU010000361.1:0-3320 GCA_044360245.1 Flavobacteriales bacterium
AAATTCAATAAATCATCCCAGCGTCGTTCAGGATAAACCACTTCTACAATGTCTTCGCGTTGTTTGAGTTTTTCTCCAAGTGTAGAAAGATCGCGTGGATAAACCATTTCTCCTTTGGTGCTGAAGTCGAGATTTTTCAATAGGGCGTGATTGGCTGTGGAGGCTGTTTGTTCCAGGCGAACAGCTGAAATCGTAAACACACCTTTCACCATAAAATTTTGTTTGTTGTAGGAAGTACCGGCTTCGAAAGTGTATTGTCCTGCAGGCAATTTTCCGGCATCCAGGCGGTAGGCTTTTCCCTGACGTGAGAAAACGCGTTGATTTTCTTTTTGCGCATCGTTGGTGATGGTGATTTGCACATCCGGTTCATTCACCAATTCAAAGGCAGCATTGTACAATTCAGCATCAAATACAATGTTCTCGTTTTCGCGAAAATCGGTTTTGGCAAAAACACGGAATGGATTTTTGTTTTCTCGGGATGCAAGGAATTGAACCGATTTCTGAATGATTTCATCAAAGGCTTTGCTATCGCCGGTTTGCGCATATTCGTTCATGCGCCATCTCCAAATGCCTTCACCTCCAATGACACCTGTTTTTTGTCGACTTTCATTGTTGAAAGCAATAAGAGGCGTTTGTGTTTCTACCGAACCAACTTTCTGGTAGAACAATGCATTTACAGCCTGCGTCGATTTCCAGTCGCCAAAAGGAGCTTGCAAGGGTGGATATTTCTGAATGTTTCTTGCGCCTTGTGCCTCTATGCGAAATAACGGAAATGCTGTATTGAAAGCTCCGCCGGCATTGGTGCTGGTATTGCGGAAATTGGAAATACTGATTCCAGTGCCTAGTGTATTGAAGGAAGCGATGGAACTTTGCTGACCGAGAATGTACAATGCAGGGATGCCATCGTTTTTGGTTTGTTCAATCACGGCATTCGCTGCTTCAGTATTGGAGGGCAATTGGTGAAAAATGACCAGACTGTATTTTTTGGTGTTTTCGTTAAATCCGGTAATGAGTTTGGTGCTCACTTCATAATTCATGTTGTTGGAAATGGCTGCGGAAATCGCTTCCAAATCGGGATGAGGAGTGTGTGCAAGCAACAATACTTTTTGACGCGAGTCGAGCACTTCAATAAAAATATCACGTTTGTTATTCAGGATGGTCAATTCTCCATCGAGCACAGTGACTTCAATCGTGTAGCGCTGAATTCCGGGAGATTTGGCATGGAGTGTAAACGGAAAAACCTGCGACCATGAATCGTGTTCGATGGTGAAATCTTTGGAAGCAACCAAATTGTTTCCTTGTGTAATGCGCACACTGGCTTTTTGACCGGCACATTTGCGTGCATCAACCGTAACATTCACCGGGAAATCGTTACCCAAATAGGCCATGCGGTTAAAAGCAACATCGCCAATCAACAAATCCTTACGCACAGTGGTATCGCCCATGGCAACGGTAAATACCGGAACTCCTTTCAAACGGCGGGCTTTGGAAACAGGCGACATTCCACGGTTGTAAATACCATCCGTTGCAAGAATAACAGCACCTAGATTCCGGTTGTAATAACGGGTAAACAATTCTTCGAAAAGTTCACCTAAATCAGAAGTTTCATCGCTGAAATTAACCTCTAAACCTTCACGTACTTTTGATCCAAGGGTATAGGTTTTTACCTCATAATTTTCTGCCAAAGCTTCTTTCAGCGAAGTAAGGTTTTGGAGATATTCGTTTTTGTAAAAAGTTGAATCGGCCGATAAAAGAAGACTTTGCGAATTGTCCTGAGCAATAACAATAACAGGTTTTTCAACGCGACGTTTTTCGGTTTTAATGACCGGCTCAACAAAAATTAAAATGGAAATGAGCGTCACCACCAGAAATCTCGCCGCTACCAGAAGGTAACGCAAATAAGGCGACATCTCCGGAAGTTGTTTCTCCCGAAAATAAAAAAGCCCGGCATATACGGCTCCGATCAGGACCGAAAGCAGGATATACCAGGCTGAAGATGATTGATAGAAATCCAAAATGAAATCAGGTTAACATACCACCACAAACGTGAATTGTTTGTCCGGTAATATATGCCGAAAGGTCGGATGCAAGAAAAACAGCGCAATTCGCAACATCATCAGGAGTTCCACCTCGTTTCAGCGGAATAGCATCTCTCCATCCTTGAACGGTTTTTTCATCGAGTACGCCTGTCATTTCTGTTTCAATAAAACCAGGAGCGATGGCATTGCTGCGAATGTTACGGCTTCCCAATTCCAGTGCAACCGATTTGGTGAAACCAATGATTCCTGCTTTTGAAGCAGAGTAGTTGGATTGACCCGCATTTCCTTTTACACCAACAACAGAACTTAAGTTGATGATGGAACCTGCGCGTTGCTTGAGCATTGGCTTTTGGGCGGCTTTGGTAAGGTTAAATACCGATTTCAAATTGGTATTGATCACCTCGTCCCATTGTTGTTCGGTCATGCGCATCAACAAAGTATCGCGTGTGATTCCGGCATTGTTGATGAGTACGTCCAATGTTCCGAATTCTGCCACCACATCGTCCACCAGTTTCGCGGCCTGATCAAAGACTGCGGCATCCGATTTATATCCTTTGGCTTTGACACCCAATGCAGTAAGTTCAGCTTCGAGGGCTTTTGCTTTTTCTTCGGAAGAAACATAAGTGAAGGCAACATGAGCACCTTCTTGCGCAAAGCGGATGGCCATACCACGACCGATACCTCGGGTAGCCCCTGTAATCAATGCGACTTTTCCGTTTAACAATTTCATGAATCGATGTTTAGATTTAGTTCTTGGCTTGTTTAGTGACCTTTTTTGGGTATTTTTGCTCACCCTCAAAAAACCAAAGATAATAGAAATGAGAAAATCCGTCCTCTTCGTTGTGTTCTTATCTGTTTCCGCTCTTTCTCAGGCGCAGGGATGGTTAGATATTGGAATCAAAGGCTCGTGGGGGCCAACATGGTTGTTCAATAAAAACATTTTTGAAGACCAGGAATTCAACCATCAATTGTCTTTCGGTCACAGTTTTGGCGGTAAGTTGGGATTGAACTTCAATGATTTCCACGAACTCACCTTGGATGTCATGTTTGGCACCTTTAAACAAGATTTTAAATTCAACATTACCGATACGACAACAGGTGCCAGTCCTGAATTCGAAAAATCCATGTCGTACAAAACGCTTGATTTTTTCCTGCTTTACCGTAACAATAAAGATGGACGTTACCTCGAGGTGGGGCCTGCTTTCAGCCTTGTTCAAAGCGCCAGTGGAAGCAATTCATGGGATTCAAGTTTGGATGGTGAAATTTCCGATAACCTGATTA
>JBIKKU010000249.1:0-4870 GCA_044360245.1 Flavobacteriales bacterium
AGTTATCCTTCTTTTGTTTTTGGTTTTGGTTCTTATTTCATCGGAACGGAAAACTTCGGAATTACACTGGGAGCGCGTTTCAATTATGGTTTGAGTGATTTGATCAGCGATAAGGGTCAGGTGTTCCATTACCCTGCAAACACACCTTATCCAACCTATACCGCTTCCCATCCCTTGTATGCCCAATTGGTGGTGGAAGCCAATTATGACTTCGCCTATTTGGCAAAAGCAAAATGTTCGAATAAGAAGAAAGTGATTTTCTTTTAAGAAACTCCTCATAAACACTTGAAAATCCTCGAATTCTCGGGGATTTTTTGTTTTCATCCCGCTGACGTAACTTTACACCAATGCTGCACTTTTTTCGCTTATTGCGTCCGCTGAATTTACTCATCATTGCATTCACTATGTACATGATGCGCTATTTTGTTTTGGCCAAGGCTTATTGGCAGGATGCAGATCAAAATGCTTTGCCCGCAAGCGATTTCGATTTTTTTCTATTGGTGTTTTCTACCATGCTGATTGCCGGAGGTGGTTACATCATCAACGATTATTTTGACATTAAAATTGACCGTCGCAATAAACCCGAAAAAGTCATTGTAGGACGATTCATCAAAAAACGAGTGGCGATGTTGTGGCACACACTGCTCAATATTTTTGCCGTAGGTATTGGTATCTATTTGAGTCTTGAATACCACAATCCCTGGCCATTGGTATTCCACCTTACTACTACTTTTTTATTGTGGATGTATTCCTTATCGCTGAAACGAAAATTTCTTTCCGGAAATCTGGTGATCTCGCTGATGGCTGCCATGGTTGTGCTTTTGGTTGGTGCTTTTGAATTGCCTGATATGGCTGAAGATCCTACCATTCCGGGAGCATATGTTCACCTGGCAAAATGGGGATTGTTGTTTTTTGCGGGAATGTCTTTTTTAAGCACACTCATTCGTGAAATCATCAAAGACCTTGCTGACATGGAAGGGGATGCATTGGTGCAATGTAAAACGGTTCCATTGGTGATTGGTATTCCTGCAACCAAGAAATTCGTCATTGTGCTGATATTGGCATTGGTGGGAAGTATTGCAACGGTTCAAATTTTTCTTTCTCCGCCGCTTGTGAAAATTTTGCTCATCAATATTTCTGTTACCACACCCATACTCATTGCTGCATTTGCGTGTTGGAAAGCCCATTCCAGAAAGGATTTTTTGAAGAGTTCCAACCTGATGAAATTCGCCATGTTTACTGCGGTGATGTATACTTTTATTGATGTTTTTCTTCCTTAACCATGCTTGAAAATAAACTGCAATACAAAGTCATTTTAGCCAGTAAATCGCCCAGAAGACAAGAACTTCTAAAAGGACTGAATATCTCCTTCCGAGTGGAAACGCGTGAGGTAGATGAATCTTTTCCGGAGGAATTGCAAGGAGAAGCGATTGCAGTTTTTCTGGCAGAAAAAAAAGCTGCTGCATTTGAAGGTGAGTTGAAAAAAGAGGAGTTGGTGATTACCTCAGATACGGTGGTTTGGGCGGAAGACGTGGTGCTCAACAAACCCGAAGACCGCGACGAGGCTTATGCCATGCTTCGATTGCTTTCCGGTGGAACACACCAAGTATTTACAGGAGTTTGTTTGCAATCCACCGAAAAAAAAATCTCGTTTTACGAAGTCACGGAAGTCAGCTTTCGCGATTTAAGCGATGAGGAAATTTGGTATTATATCGATCGCTACCAACCTTACGATAAGGCCGGATCGTATGGTATTCAGGAATGGATAGGGTATGTTGGCATCACTGAAATAAAAGGATGCTTTTACAATGTAATGGGATTGCCATTGCAAAAATTATACGATCAATTAATGGATTTCTGATGCGTCTCCTGCTTTTATTTTTCGCCCTCTTTTTCGTTTTTGCCTTTGTTGCGGATGAGTCAACTTCCATCAAAAACCATATTCTGAAAATTCGTGAAGAACGCAATGCCGAAATGCGCGATACTGCTCATTCTCCACTGAAACCGGAAGAAATTGCCAAGTTCAGGGAACTTCATTTTTTTGATATTGATTTAGCTTATCGTGTCATTGCTGTATTCCGAAAAGCCAAGAAACAAGAAGCCATTGAAATTCCTACGAGCTCAGGAAAATTGAAGAAGTTTTATGTACTCGGAAAAGCCATGTTTCAGCTGAAGGAAAAGTCATGCACATTAACCGTTTATCGACTCGCTTCCATGAACGATGGATATTTTATTCCATTTACCGATCTCACGGGAGGGAATGAATGTTACGGTGGAGGACGTTATATTGATGCCGAAAAAGCAGGTAAAAACAAATTGCTTATTGATTTTAATTTGTGCTATAATCCTTATTGCGCCTATACCACAGGGTATAATTGTCCCATTCCTCCAAAAGAAAATTTCATTGATCTTGAAATCAGGGCAGGGGAGAAGTTGCTCTGGGAAGAACATTGATGGATTTCCATTTCGGTATCAGAATTCATTTGGAAGGGACTTTTGGTATATTTAACCTTCATTTCCAGTTATGACCCAAAACCGACAAGCCAAAGAACCGGGATTCCTGGTTTCGCTAATTCCCATTGCCATTTTAGTGGGATTACTATACATGAATGTAATGTTGTATGGCGATAGTGCGACTTCCGGTCCGAATCAAATTGCATTAATTGTTGCAGGTGTTGTGGCTGCAGGAATTGGAATGATTTACCGGTTTTCCTGGAATAAAATTCACGATGGAATTTTACACAGCATTGGAAGTTCCATGCCGGCTATTCTGATTTTATTGATGATCGGAGCACTAGCAGGAACATGGATGATTAGCGGAATTGTTCCTTCAATGATTTATTACGGACTTCAAATCATGAGTCCATCTTTCTTTCTGGTAGCTGCAGTAATCGTTTGTTCAGTTGTTTCTCTGGCCACAGGTAGTTCCTGGAGTACAGTGGCTACCGTAGGAATTGCCTTATTGGGAATTGGTTCTGCGCTTGGAATCAATGAAGGACTCATTGCCGGTGCCATCATTTCAGGCGCCTATTTTGGAGATAAAATGTCGCCGCTTTCTGATACTACCAATCTCGCTCCTGCCATGGCCGGTACAGATTTGTTCACGCATGTGCGTTACATGGTGCTGACCACAGTTCCAACATTGGCGATTACCCTAATTATTTTTCTTGTCATTGGATTGAATTTGGAAACATCTTCAAATGCCGCCGGAATCGATGCTTTGTTAAAGGCTATTGATGCGAAATTTTATGTAAGTCCGGTACTTTTTTTAGTTCCTGCTGTGGTTATTTTCATGATTGTAAAAAAAGTAGATGCCCTTCCTGCCTTGTTTATCGGAACCATACTTGGAGGATTGGCAGCAATTGTTTTTCAATCCGATGTAGTGAATGAAATCTCCGGCATAACCGATAATTATGCGAAATCTGCTTATTCAACATTGATCAATTCCATGTCCGGAGAAGTTGCAGTAGTCACAGACAACGCTAACATCAACGATTTGCTCAAAACCAAAGGTATGAGTGGAATGCTCAACACCATTTGGTTAATTGTATGCGCCATGGTTTTTGGCGGTGCGATGGAGGCTACAGGAATGTTGGAGAAAATTACCCGAAGTATTGTGAGTCTTGCCAAAAGCACCGGATCGCTTATTGCCACAACTACCGGAACATGTGTGTTTTTTAATGCTACTGCTTCCGACCAATACCTCGCTATCGTGGTTCCCGGGCGGATGTTTGCACGCACCTTCCGCGAGCGTGGATTGGCTCCTCAAAACCTAAGCAGAACACTGGAAGATTCCGGAACCGTAACTTCTGTTTTGTTTCCCTGGAACACCTGTGGAGCAACGCAGGCAAGTGTTTTAGGTGTGGCAACAGGTGAATATTGGATGTATTGTTTTTTCAATTTGATCAGTCCGATCATGACCATGATCTTTGGTTTCCTTAACATTAAAATTGCACGAATCGAGCCTGAAGTTCCGGCTGAACAGGCAGTTGCTCAGGAAAGCAAAAATTGATTATCCATGAAACACAACGGAACGCATACTGATGGATCCCATGGTGTTTTTTTCGTTGAAGAAAGTGGTTTTGTCTTTGCTGTCTTTTAATGCTGCGATATACAACAAAGGCAAATAATGTTCATTGGATGGAACGGATAAATCCGCTGCTCTTCCGAATTTGCGGTAATTGATCAGCGATTCCCAATCTTCTTTCAGAATGGCTTCTTTGATTTTGGTATCGAATTCGATGGTCCAATCGTAAGCACCATCTTTCCATTGCATCATCCCCAAGTTGTGGACGATGTTTCCCGAACCCACAATGAGCACGCCTTTTTTACGCAAGGCAGCCAATTCTTTAGCCAATTCAAAATGGTATTTGGCGTCCTTGGTATAATCAATGCTCAATTGCAAAACAGGAATATCGGCTTTGGGAAACATGGGCAATAAAACCGACCACGTACCATGGTCAAGTCCCCATTTTTCATCGAGAGCGATTTCGGTTTTTTTTACCAAATGCTTTATTTCTCCCGCCAAATCAGGACTTCCCGGAGCAGGGTATTGTTGTTGAAATAGTTTTTCGGGAAATCCTCCGAAGTCGTGAATGGTAGGAGGCATTTTCATCGCTGTTACTTGCGTGCCTTTGGTTTCCCAATGCGCAGACACACACAATATGGCTTTGGGCACAGGAAGTTTGGCTGCAGCAGCTTTCCAACCGCGTGTAAATTCGTTGTCTTCAATGGCGTTCATCGGACTACCATGTCCGGCGAACATAACAGGCATGGTGCTTTCCTGATTCGGTAATTCCGACATCATTCCTGCAAAAGCTTTCAAATCCATAAGCGATAAAGCGGTTAGGGCAGAAGCGGAGCGAACAAA
>JBIKKU010000115.1:0-8190 GCA_044360245.1 Flavobacteriales bacterium
GTGGAAAAAAACTCGGATAAGATTGAAGACGAATTTGGCGATTTGTTGTTTTCGCTTATCAATTATGCCCGTTTTGTGGGAGTCAACCCCGAAGATGCCCTGGAACGCACCAACCGCAAGTTCATGAAGCGTTTCAATTACCTCGAAACGGAGTCGGCAAAGGACGGCAAAAAGCTCGGTGAAATGAGCCTCGAGGAGATGGATGCTTACTGGAACAGAGCGAAATTGCTTTAGGCATGGGAATTGCTTATCTTCATAACAAATCAAAATCTTTTTATGCGTTTTCTTTTATTTTCTTCCGTGTTCATTTTTGTGTTTGCTACTTCTTGTGTAGCGCAAAAAGGCAATTCCATTCGTGGGAGTAAAGGCGGACAAAGTTCCGAGGTCAAAGATACCTCTGCGCGTCAGGCCGGTGTGCGTCAGCGTCCCTCCCGCGGCAACGAACCCATCGATTGCAACGATTTGGAAATGGAAGAAAACGGATTGGTATTCCACTCCAAAACACATGCACCTTTTACAGGAATGTGTCGCACCTTTTACGAGGATAACCGTTTGGAGCGCGAAGTGAATTTTGTGGACGGTCTCGAAGACGGAGCCAGCATTACGTATTATCAAAAATTCATCATGGTGAATGGCGTACGTGCCATGGACGATTCATCAGGTGTTGAACCCGGCAATAAAAAAGCACTCACCAACCATAAAATGGGAGTGGAACATGGCGAGTGGAAATTCTGGTATGAAGACGGATCGCTTGCATGGAAAGGTGAATACAACGAAGGCAAGAAAAACGGATTGTGGGAATATTATTATCCGGATGGCAAAACCAAAAAGAAAGAGGAGAATTGGAAAGAAGGTAAAAAAGAAGGCGTCTACAAAGAGTGGTATCCCAATGGAACCTTAAAACTCGAAATCAATTACAAAGGCGATTACCTCGATGGTTCCTACAAAAGTTATTTTGATAACGGAACTATTTTCATTGAAACCAATTACATCCAAGGCAAAGGAGAAGGCGAATCGATTTCGTATTACAAGAACGGACAGATCGCTTCCATCAAGCGTTACAAAGAACACAAGCCTGATGGTACATGGCGTTCGTATTACGACGACGGAAAAGAAAAATCTGTTGCTGTGTACCTCGAAGGAAAACCGCAAGGAGAACACAAAGAATTCTATCACGAAGGTCAGTTGAAATCCAAAAAAGTGTACCGCGACGGAAAACTCATCGTGGATGAGAAGTACGACGAATTCGGAAATAAAATCGAACCTGTCGATCCGAAAAAGAAAAACGAAGAGGAAGAATAATGCGTTTAGAGCTCCACAGTGCTGTAGGCGACATCACCATCGATTTGAACGAACCACTTCGTGGCAACGGCCGATTTTCGATCATTTACAAAGCACAACTTAACGGAAGCGATAAAGAAGTTATCGTAAAACGATTGCATCCGCGCATCCGTACCAATTATGCCGAACGCGAACGTTTCAAGCAAGAATACCATCCCGACATCCACATCGAAGGATTGCCCAAATCACTTGATTTTATTGCCAAAGGCGATGAATTGTTTTTGGTGCGCGAATATGTGGAAGGTGAATCTTTAGCCGCACTCGCCGAATCGGGAAGATTTCGTCGCATGAACGGACAACAAATCCGCGACTTTTTTCTGAAGTTGCTCGATCGTGTAGAATCCTTGCACAATGCGGGATACGTGCATGCCGATTTAAAACCTTCCAATTTTTTGGTAGATGCAAAAGGTCAGGTGCATTTGATCGATTTGGGATTGTCTTTTCCGCTTTCCGATCCGCCCACGCGCAACAAACAACAACCTTTGCCTTTTTCGTTTTTGTATTCTTCACCTGAGATCATGCTCAATTATCCCGACCTGATTAAAGAGTCTTCGGATGTATTTTCGCTTGGTGTGATTTTGTATGAATTCATTGCCGGTAAAAAACCTTGGGAAGATCCGAATCCTGCGGTTCTGATGAATTTGCAAATGGTTTATCCTTTGCCGGAGCACAGCGCTATTTCTCCGGCTTTATTGTCGGTATTGCAAAAGGCAACCTACAAACACAATTTCAAAACTCCACCGGTACGATTACCCGAGTCGGAACAGCGTATTCATCTTCAGGAAGCGCTTACACACCGTTATGCCAATGTGGAAGAATTCAGAGCGTCGCTTTTGGCTTTGGACCCAACAGAAGTGCGTAAACGCAAACGTTTTTTGTTTTTCTAAACGCTAATCAGCGTGCTGAAAAATCTCCGTAAGTTTCTTGCAAATAGGCTTTGTTGAACGGAATCAAACTTTCGTTGCCTTCAAACAAAGAATTGCCAAAATAGAATTGTTGTATGCCTTTATCGGTGATGATGGCACTGACGTTTTCGTTGCAATAAAACGCAAATCCCTGAGCATCGTTGAGCATGTTTCTGCTGAAACGAAAATTGCTGTAGTCCGCACCCAAAGCTTCGAGCAGCGTACGTACAATATCGTGTTGGGCTACAATTTTTTCCACTTTTCTTCCACGTTGTTTTGCATGCAATGCACCGCCGGTCATGAATAGGGTGATGCGTTTGGATTCAGGCAAGTTCATGTCGCGTTGCATGGGTAAATAATGTCCGTGGTCGGCTACCAGCACAAACAAGGTATTCGCGTACCACTTGGTTTTTCCTGCTTTGCGGAAATATTCGCGCAGACAATAATCGGTGTACCATGCGGCCTTTTTGAATTTTTCGTGTTCGGTCGAGCCTGCGTCAAATGGCGTTTTCATGGGGACTTCAAAGGGCTCGTGTGTAGATAAAGTGAGTAGTCCGGAGAAGAATGGTTCTTGCTGATTTTCCAAAAACTGCAATTGTTTTTCGAACACCGAACCATCGTGCGCGCCCCATTTGCTGTTGTATTCCGAGGGATCGAAATCGTTTTTGTCGCTGATGCGGTCGTACGATTGCTGACTCAAATAACTTTTCATGTTGGCAAATTCGATATCGCCGCCGTAGAAAAAGGAAGTGCCGTAATTTTTCTTTTTCAGCTCTTTACTGATGGAAGAAAGTGATTCGGTTTTGGAAGGATAAGCCAGAATGGTATTGTCGGGTTGCGAGGGATATCCGCTCAGCACCGAAACCAAACCTTGATCGGTTCTGTATCCGCTAGCGTAGGCATTGGAGAAAAATAAACTGGATTGAATGAGGCTGTCCGTAAAAGGTGCCACACCTTGCAATGCTCCGGTAGAACTTAAAATGTCGGCGGTCCAGCTTTCTAGCAATATCACCACCACATTAGGATGTTCGCGATTGACAAGAGTATCGGTGCTTCCTTTTTCGGGTTGTAATTCTTTTTCCAAAATGGCTTTGGCCTCTTCGCTTGGAAAAAAATGGTATTTATTGCTCAGGAAAAAATATTCCGATGCACTGTGCATGAAATAAAAAACCGGATTGATCGCCAGGTGATTGTTGGCAGGATGCGAAGAATAACATGCCGAACTTTCGTTGATGGGGACCAATTGCCATCCACCGCGCATGCCCAGTAAAATAAGGGGAAAGAAGAGAAGGACCGTCCAGCGTCGCACGGGACTTTGGTAAAAATTGCAAAGCTTTTTCCACAAAAAATAAAACAACCAGGTGAGTCCAACCAATACAATGGGCAATGCAATCAATTTCCAGGTATCAATGAAATGCGCTATTTCAGAAGGTTTTTCGAGGTACAACAGCAAACGTTTGTTGAGCATTGTTCCCCAGGAACCATACAATCCCAAATTGGATACTAAAATGGTAATGATAAAAAAGAGAAGGATGATTTGTACTACGCGATTGATTCTCCACCAGGATCCTTCGGGAAAAGCAACTTGAAAACACCAGAAAAGATAGGGCAGCAAAATCAAATAACCGGCTAAAGATAAATCGAGACGCAACGCTGCGAGGTAGGCCATGGAAGTGTGCCCGAATCCACCGCTGAGTTTATCGCCATAGGCAAAATGAAAAAGCAAACGGAAAAAGAAAAACACCAACAACCAGAACAGCAATAGCTGCAATGGATAGGGTAAGAGTGTTTTTAATTTTTTCAATTTAGATCTCCCCGAATCGGAATGTTTCTTTTAATCGCACACCTTTTTCGGTGTGTTGTAAGGTGCAGCATTCGTTTACGGCATCGTGTTCCAAAAAGAGGATGTAGTTTTCATCTGCTGCTTTTTTCAGGAATTTTCCTTTTTCATCAAGGGTGAGTAGTGGACGCGTATCGTAACCCATCACGTAAGCCAAAGGAATATGTCCCACCGAAGGTAGTAAATCCGCCATGTACACGATGGTTTGTCCTTTGTAGCGGATATGCGGAATCATCATTGAATCGGTATGTCCGTCAACAAAAAGCACATCCACATTTGGAAAAACATCGGTAGTGAAATCGCCATTTCGGACAATCATGTTGAGTTGTCCGCTTTCCTGAATAGGTAAAATATTTTCTTTCAGAAATGAAGCTTTTTCGCGTGCATTGGGAACGGTAGCCCATTGCCAATGACGGTCGTTGCTCCAGAATTTCGCATTGGGAAAAGCGGGACGAAAACCATCTTTGGCTGAATTGTATTCAATGGCACCACCGCAATGGTCGAAATGCAAATGCGTGAGAAAAACATCGGTAATGTCGTTGCGCGAAAATCCAAGTTTGGCAAGTGAACCATCGAGCGTGGAATCTCCGTGCAGGTAATAATGCGAGAAGAATTTTTCGTCTTGTTTGTTACCTATTCCGGTATCCACCAGCATCAGACGATTTCCATCTTCAATAAGCAAACACCGCATGGCCCAGCTGCACATGTTTTGTTCGTCGGCTGGATTGGTTTTTTGCCAGATGGTTTTTGGTACCACTCCAAACATGGCACCACCATCCAGTTTAAAATTTCCGGTTTCTATGGCGTATAATTTCATGATTAAGGCAATTGGTCGTCGTTGACTTCTTCGTAACTGGTGTAACCGTCGTTATCGTTATCGTTCCCGTTATTGCGGGGTTTTCCGGCAATGCGTTCCATCACCCAGGTAATAGCCGAAGCGGTAACATAAACACTTTTGATAAGATTGATAAGCAAAAAGAAAAAACCAAGAAACATGAAAATCCAACCGATAATGGGTGTTTCGTAAATGGCCATTACGGAATCGTAAAACCATTTGTTGGCGCTATTGTTGAGGATTTCCGGTTGATTAATGGCAAAGGAATAATACACCAATGATGCCAAAATGAGCAGGGTTTCCCAGGACATGTTCACGCGTTCGGTGTTCACGCGCATGTTGTTCATTTGAATCACAAATCGATTGCGTTCCAGTCGACCCGCCATGTACGAATACAAAACCGCAATAGCCAACATAACCATCAGCATCCCCGGATTTCCGGGTTTTTGAGTGTATTGCAAGGTTTGAATGGCACTCAGCGAAATGAGAAAATAGTTGTTGAGGATTTTAAAAGCAAAGGTCTCGTAAACAGGACGTTCACTCAAGCCGGTTAACAATCGGTAAATCAGCATGAAGAATCCCCAGATCATTTGAAAGACCATGAAAATAATCCCCAGCTGGAATATGAATTTCAGAATTTCCATGTGCGAATTTAGGCATTATTAGGGGAATAATTTTTTCACCACTAAGCTACCAAGAACACCCAGCACACTGAGGTGTTTAATAAAAGGGGAACAGGGAAATGGGGTATAAAGGGATTAGGGAAAAAGGAATTCATGCACGATTCTTCGCTCTCGCTCTCGCTCTCACTCTCACACTAGCTCTGTTTATCTGAGGCCCTCGAAGGCACCACTAAGGCACAAAGATCACTAAGGCACACCAAGAAAAATTCAAAAACACACGCTGAAAAAAATCATGCAGCAAACTCAAACCATGCACCTCCCTCTCCTTCGGAGAGGGCCGGGGAGAGGTCCACTGATTTCGAATCCTTGCACAATCGCGGTGCCTGAGGTTCTTTACTGCGTAATGGGGAAAAAGGGTATTAGGTTAAAAGGGAAATGGGAATTCGTGCACGACCGCGGTGCCTGAGGTTCTCGAAGGCCCGCAATCAATCACATCGTGAAGGGAAAAAGGGTATTAGGGAATTCAGTAAATGGGGAAAGAATGAATTCATGCACGACCGCGGTGCCTGAGGTTCTCGAAGGCCCGCAATCAATCACTTCGTGAGGGGGAAGAGGGTATAAGGAATTGGGTAAAAAGAGGGAGGTGTGGACGAATTCTAAAGTCTTAAGTCTTTCTGTCTTTAATCTTTAAACAGCATGGGAGTGTTCAATTAAGTGTGTTAGGGTATAAATCCATCAACGAAAAAAATTAAAGATCTGATAGCTAACCATCTGCAATAGACTGAGAAATTTAGGAATAGGGTGGAACTCACCTAGTTGTGTATTGCCTGTTTTTTCGGCTTTTCATTATATTTGGTCTAGGTGTTTTAACCTAAAAATATGATTTAAACACTTAGTAATTAACTGAAAAATTATTGCTGATTTATGCAAGGTTATGCTTTATATGCGATGTTTCGAAAAAAAATCCTATTAAGGATTCTGCCTATTTTGGGATTGTTTTTGCATTTTAATATGCAGGTTTATTCGGCTACCTATACTTGGAACGGGTCAGTTTCCTCGGCATGGAATGTAAATGCAAACTGGACTCCTTCCAGCGGTTTTCCAACAGCGGGTGATATTGTAAATATCAATTCAGGCGCTGTTCCGAATCCATGCGCGCTCGATATGAATCGCTCGATTGCAACCCTAAACCTGAGCGCGGGAACAATTGATTTGTCAGGTTTCACCTTAACCCTAAGTACAAGTTTAAATGCAACAGGCGGTATTCTTCAAAATGGCAACATTAGCCTAAATAATATTTCTGCCATGGCAAATACCACCTTCAATGGGACCGTGGCTATTGTAAAAACTAGTGGAGGCGACAATTTACTGGCGGGAGGAAATACTTTCAATGGACCATTTACCATAACCAATACCGACAATAATTATATTCTGTTTGCCAACAGCAATGGAGATGTTTTTGCCAATACACTAACCGTAAATGTTTCAGGAACCGGTCGTGTTTATTTGGCTTATAACAGCACTAGTACTTTCGCAAACAACATAACGTTGAATTGCAACAATACCGGGGGGATAGAATTTGGTACTTCGTCAGGTACATCTGTGCAATCGTCTGGCGCTTTGCTCACCACAGGATTTACCAATGGTCCACTCACCTTAAATCGGTTTACGCAATCTTCCACAGCCTCAAATGGAAGTTTTAATCCTACATCATTTAGTAGCTTGAATACTACATTGAATGGCAATTTTGATCTCACAACTTCGTTAGGAGATATTACCATCAACAATTGTTCATTCACAGCAAATAATAATTTTACAAGTGCAGGAAATCTATCACTTTCTAATACCTGCGCTTTCAGTAATATTTCAGGTACCAGCAATTTTGTAAAAAACGGAGGAGGCGATAACAATTGGAATGGCAATTTTACAATTGGAAACTGGACCATAACAAACAACGACAATAACTATATTGCATTTGGAAATACTGTAGGTTCAGTTTTTACCATTTCCGGAACTTCAACCTTCAATGTGAATTCCACTGGTCGACTTTACATCAACCACCAAGGAACTGCAAGTTTTGGAAATACCATAACCCTTAATTGCTCGTCAACAGGAGGCGCCGAAATTGGAGGTGCAGGAGGAATTAGCACGCAGTCATTCGGGAATCTCTCTACCACAGGATTTGTGAATGGATCATTCGTTTTAAATCGCTTCACTCAATCCTCATCTTCCACCAATGGTTCCTTCAATCCTACCACCTTTAGCACCACCCTGGCAACACTTCTAGGCGATTTTTCTGTAACAACAAGCACAGGTGACGTTTCCATTACAAATGGAAATTTTACAGGAGCAGCTGCATTTATGTCCAATGGCGGAATTACAATAAACGGAACTTGCAATTTCAGTACAACTTCAGGAAATGCTGTTTTTGTCAAAAACGGGGGGAGCGATAACAATTGGACAGGTACTATTACTTTCGGTCCAGTTTCGATTACCAACAACGACAACAATTATCTCGCATTGGCAAATTCAACTGGATCTGTATTTGCATACAACGGTACATCTGCTTTCACCAATACTTCTTCCGGTCGTTTTTATGTGAGTCACCAAGGTTCATCCACTTTTGCAGGAGATGTAACTGCATCC
>JBIKKU010000116.1:0-8176 GCA_044360245.1 Flavobacteriales bacterium
CAAGCGTTTCCTGCTTTGGAGGATCGGACGGGGTTATTACTGCGACGATGAACGGAACAACCGGTCCATGGACAGTTAACTATTACAACACTGCCGGAAATGTGCTTTTGCAAACCAGTAACAACGTTACAAGCATCGACTCCATTATCAATCTTCCTATCGGAACTTACCGTGTAGAAATTGTAGACACCGTAGGATGTACTGCCAGTTCAACCATTTCAATAGTGCAGCCTACTCAAGTTACTGTATCCACAGGGGCGGACACGACCATTTGTATTGGAGGAACTGCAACGCTTACTGCAACCGCTGCAGGAGGACACGGTCCATATACTTACAACTGGGATAACGGCGCAACGGGAGCATCCATCACAGACTCTCCTTTGACCAACCAATGTTATGAAGTAACAGTAACTGATGCAAACGGATGTCCTGCATCAACAACACCTGATCAATGTGTAACACTTAATCCTGCACTTTCAGGTTCTACCAATGGCAATCAAACCATTTGTCCTGGCGAAACCATCACCATTTCTGCCAATGCAAGTGGCGGTAATGGAGGTCCCTATACCTATACTTGGACAGAAAACGGAAACCCATTCGGAACAGGGCAATCACTTACAGCTACTCCACCATCGGATGGAACACAGTATTGCGTAACCATTTCCGACAACTGCGGAACTCCGGTTTACAATGAATGCTTAACCGTTACCTTCTCACCTGTGCCTGTACCTTCCTTTACGGTTGACTTACCGGGCGCTTGCGTTCCATTGACTTCTACCTTCACTATCACAACAGATCCAACACTTGTTGCAGATGTGCTTTGGGATTTTGGTGACGGAAGCACTTCTACCTCTTTAACGCCGGTGCAACACACCTACACCACCGCCGGATGTTATGATGTTACTTTAACCGTAACCACCGCCATTGGATGTTCTGCAGATACAACCTATACAGATTTTGTTTGTGCATGGCCATATCCTGTTGCAGAATTCCTTTATGGTCCTCAACCAACCAATATTTTCAATCCAACCATCAACTTTGTGAATGCTTCATCTGCTGATGTAATAACTTGGAATTATGACTTTGCAGGATTAGGTACTTCATCTGTTGCCAACCCAAGCTTCGAATTCCCAGGTGACAATCCGGGCAATTACGATGTTACACTTTTGGTAACGAACAACTATGGTTGTCAGGATTCTGTTGTGCATGAAGTTGTTATTCAAGGGATCTATACCTTGTATGCACCAAATGCATTCACTCCCGATGGCGATGGAAAAAATGATGTCTTCTACATTTTAGGCGAAGGATACGATCCTGAAGAATTTGAATACTTCATCTTTAACCGTTGGGGAGAAGTTGTTTTCCATGCAAGCTCCATGGCTATTGGATGGGATGGAACACACAACAACCAACCGGCCAAGAACGATGTTTATGTCTGGAAGATTAAATCGAAAGACAATTGGACCAAAGAGACGTTTGAAACATACGGACACGTTACACTGATCCGATAATAAAAAGTCCCGACGATTTGTCGGGACTTTTTTTTGTCTTGTTTACTTTTGATTTTTTTTAATTCCTGTGATTATCCCTCAAAAGATCGTTGATGATTTTCACCGGATTGAATGTACTTACAGGAATTTCTACGAATACCGTAATCCAACCGGACATTGATCCATTCCACAAACCCGGATGTTCCAAGGCTTTCAATGGTTTTCCGTTCATGGATTTTGAAACGATTAAGGATGTTCCAGCATCAACAAAATGTTTGAGATCGAATTTCTCTCCGCGAAAATCTTTGAGGCAACAAACCAAATCAACAGGATTAAAATGCGTTGCCGATTTTAAAATGGCTTGTTGATCTGCTGTCAATGCCACTTGTGATGATTCAACAATCTGAAGACTTAAGCCCTGCTCTGTTTTTGCCCAAAATGGTCCACCACCGGGTTCGCCTTCGTTTTTCACCATTCCACAAACACGAATGGGACGGTTTAAAAAGTGGAAATAGGATTTTACATTGTCTGTTTCGGCCAAATCCACGAAAAGATGTGTCTTTGCAAAAGCCAATAATTCGGGAATAATTTCGGTATTGTTTTGTTCCAATTCCTGAAGAAAATGAAAAATGGTTTGTCGCAGAAACAACAAATATCCACCAAGTACTTTTTTATAAAATACATTTTCAGTCTTTCGATGTGGTGGAAGAATATTATCGATGTTGCGCAGAAACACAATTTCACCATCGGTTTCCGAAAGGTTTTTCAGCAAAGCGCCATGTCCACCGGGACGAAACACCAGCTTTCCTGAGGCATCACGAAAGGGTTGGTTTTGATCATCCACTGCAATGGTATCTGTAGAATTGCATTGCTCGGAAAGTTGAATCATGGATTCCATTCCGTATTTATCTTCCATTTGAAATACCGTTTCCCAAATGAGTTTTTCGGCATTCTCGAGATGTTCGGGAGAAAGTGTGAAATGCACCTTAATGGATCCATCTTCTCCCGTGGCATAATCGGCGGCCTCATGGATATGAGATTCGATGGGAGTGATGACTTTACCTTCATGCGTGTGAAAGGGAAGCAATCCTTTGGGAAGTTGTCCAAATTTCAATCCTTTCTCGCCCAACAAGAATCGTAGCAATTCTGCTTTGTCGCCGGGATATCCAAAATCTGTTTTGATGCGTTCGAAAAAACTGAATGCTTCGATGTCTTTGAAAAATTGGTCGACGGTTACACTGCTTTTGCCATTCTCCACAAAATCGTACAAGTCTTTAAACATGCGGGTTGCAGCACCGGATGCGGGAATAAATTTTACCACATCCAATTCGGCGGCATGTTCTGTAAAAAATCGGGCGTAGACTTCTTTTTCCTTTTCATTCAACTTCAAAATGCCATCTCCAATGGTTGCAGCACGAACCAATGGCAAGGGCTGAACTCCGGTGCGGAACAATTGCAATTGTTTCTCGACATCTTCCAAAGAAAGACCGTGCTCGAGAATCTGATCTATATCATTTTGATTAAGGCTCATATGCTCAAATATAATCAACCCAAGCACAAGGGAAAAACATCTCAGATGGTGTTTTCATTATTTTACCATTGTGTGTAGGAAGATTCAATTTTTCTTATTTTTCCGCTATGATCAATCTACGCACCAATCCATTTTTATGGTTTTTCATCCTGATTCTGGGTGGACTCTCCATTTATTCCTATATCCGTATCGGTCAGTTACGCGATGATATTGTTGCTTTGAACAAACGTGTACGCGACCTCAACACTTCTCCGGCATCGGAGGACAAAATGAAAAAGCTCATTGAAGACTCGGAGCACGAGGATATTCAGATCATCCATTCCATGCATCGCTTATTGGGTTACCATGAAAAATTGTATTTCGCAGGAAAAGCCAAAAACACAACGTTGATGGAATTTTATCTCGGAGAAATGGAGGAAGAATTAAAGTTGGTCAGTCTGGCCCCACTCAAAAACGATAGTTTAGACCATACGAAACTGGTGAATGATTTCGGAATCACACAAATTAAAAAATTCCGTACGGGCATGTCGACATCAACGTTTAAGTTTGAACAATCGTTCAACGACTTAACGGTTTCATGCAACAACTGCCATGTGGCACTAGAGAAACCTTTTATCCGCATCATCGCGCCAAAATCCAACACCTATTCCAATATCGATTTCAACAAACCTTAATGTCCCTCCTCTTCCGGAACTTCGTTGAGGTAATAAGCACCTGCAGTAACAAACAGATCTGCTTCAGAAACACCTTCGGGTAAAATAATTTCGGTGAATTCGGCATCCTCCGATCTTATTTCCACTTTTATTTTTTCGAATCCATCCGGAGTTTGACGAAACACAAAATGTTCGTCAGCCACTTTTATCAATCCACCTTTCGGAATGACCAATGCTTGGTGACTACCTGCAAGAATGGTAGCTTGCGTGTAAACTCCTGCCGTAAATTTCCCGGGAGAATCGATGTGGGCATGTACCATCACGGTATTGTTGGCAGGATCAACCACTGCGCCTACCAAATACACCGTCCCTTTGTAAACCGAATCAATACCTCCAACCGAAAACTCAATGGATTGTCCTTCTTTCACCATAGCGATATCTCTGGCAAAAACACGAAGTTCCATGTGCAAATGTTCTGTGTTCACCAATTCAGCGAGCAGGTCTTCGGGATTCACCAATTTCCCGAGGTTCACATGCAGTGCAGAAACTTCTCCATTGAAGGGTGCGCGGATGGCAATGGCATTTTGAATTTTTCCGGATTGTAAAATCTGCTCCACCGAAAATCCCGATGCTTTTAATTCCGCTTTTAGTCCTTCCAATTTCGCTTTCTCGGATTTCCAATCGGATTCTGCAATCTCCAATTCTCGTATGGAAGCCGCATCCTCTTTGCGCAACATTTTTTTCCGTTCGAATTCATTGAATAGGAACGTCATTTTTGCATCACTTTCGAGCATCTCTCTTTGCAATCGCGCGAACTCGGGATATTCTATGCTGAACAGCACATCACCAACGTGTACATGGTCGCCTTGAATGACCAAAATTTCCTTTACAAATCCTTTTACGGGAGAATGTACAGATGCTTTGTTTTGCGGAGGAACTTCAATCATGCCATTGCAAGGCAATCGTAATGCGAGTTCCTTTTGCGTCAATTTTCCGATTGCAATGCCGTTGCTTCGGATTTGTTCTTCGCTGAGTTTTATTTTTCCGGACACCGAATGTTCTTGTGCTTTTTCTGTTGCTGTTCCACAAGAAAAAAGTGTAAAAACGAATGCTGTGATATATAATTGAAATGCTTTCATGAGCTTAAGATTGAATGGTTAAAAATGCAATGTGTGCCTGAATGTTTTCCCATTCGCGTTCGAGTTGCAAAACCGACATCCGGTTCTGAAAATAAACGTTCATGGCCTGAACAAAAGAAATAAACGGAATATCTCCGGAGAGGTATTTGGAAAATGCTGCCTTTTTAAAAACATGCATATCACCGGATGATTTTACGGTTTCCGACATACGTTGTGCTAAACTTTTTTCCTGCGCAATGTATTGTTGCAAGTCCAAGTGCAATTGCGTTTGCAGCATGTCCAATTCATTGCTCAAGATTTCACGACGAATTTGCGACTGTTTGATTTTGGAGGAAGTACTCCATGACCACAATGGAATGGAAATACCTGCGCGTACTCCCCAATAACCATTTTGCTGTTCCAGAGATTGATTGAAGTAACCAATCATCCAATCGGGTGCGTACTGACTTTTCAGGTAACGCGTTTCTGCTTCTTGAATGGAAATTTTTCCTGCACTAGGAGATAACAAAACGGAATCAATGGACCTTTTGCTTTCTTCGGACAATTTGGTGTTTTCCATTGCAGGTGCAAATAAAGAATCCGGCAACCATGCTTCCCATTTCAAATACCGTCGCGCTTGTTCGAGAGAGACTTGCGCTAAAACTTTTCGGTTTTGCATTTCTTCCAATTGCACCAATAGGAATCCGTATTCCAATGGATCAACATCGCCAATGGATTTCCTTTTTTCCATACGCTTTTGAGCTTCCGAAAAAAGCAAAACCAATGAATCGATTTCCCGGAGATTGTTTTCCGAAAATTTCCATTCGGCATAAGCCAATGAAACCTTCAAAGCGATTTCCTTACGTAGCAATTGCTCCTGACTTTTTGCTTCCAATACTTGCATGCGCATGCGTTCCTCCAAACGAAACCAAGACACAAAATTTCCCAGATTTTGATTGGCTTCGATGTAATAATCGCGCTCTGCATAATTGATTTGTCCTTGTTGAAAAACAATTTCCAGTGGAGCCAAGGTTTTGTTTTGTCCCTTCCCTGCCTCTACTTCCTGAACCTGTAATCCGGCATTTTTTAAACGTGGATGATTGGCCCATGCATGTTCAATGGCTTGCGTTTTTGTAAGGGTTTGTTGAGCGGAAACTTCAAGCGATGTAGAAAAGAAAAGAAGGATCGAAACTGAAGCAACAATTCTGATTCCTTTTTTCCTTTTTTGTTCCGCAAGAAAATAAATTACCGGCATTACCAACAAGGTGAGGATGGTTGCCGAAACCAAACCACCAATGACTACTGTAGCCAATGGTTTTTGCACTTCAGCACCGCTGGAATTCGACAATGCCATGGGTAAAAAACCCAAAGAAGCAACCGCTGCAGTCATGATTACCGGACGCAAACGGGTTAATCCACCTTCAAGAATCAGGTCTTTCAAATCAAGCCTTCCTTCTTCTTTCAATTGGTTGAAATAAGAAATCAACACAATTCCATTCAGTACCGCAACGCCAAACAAAGCAATAAATCCAACGCCCGCAGAAATCGAAAACGGCATGTCCCTTAACCACAAAGCAAAAATTCCTCCAATGGCAGAAAGTGGAACCGCAGCAAAAACCAAGGTGGCGTATTTAAACGAACCAAAGGCAAAATACAAGAGCACAAAAATGAGCAACAAAGCCACGGGAACGGCAATGGACAAACGTTGTTTTGCTTTCTCCAAATTTTCGAACTGACCGCCGTACTTTACCGAATATCCCGAAGGCAATTTTACTTTCGCAGTGATGGCCTGATCGATTTCTTCCACCAGGGATGCGACATCACGGTTACGCACATTCACGCCAATATTGATTCTTCTTTTTGCGTCTTCACGACTGATGAGCATTGGCGATTCTTCTTCCACCAATTCCACCAATTCAGTAAGCGGAATCATTTGTCCATCCGGACTATTGACATAAATTGAGGAAAGTTCAGCCTTCACACGATCGCGCGAAGACATGCGCACCACGACATCAAATTTGCGTTCGTTTTCATAAACCACACCTGCCTGTTCACCGCCAAAAGCAGTGCGAATGACACGGTTGACATCGGATACATCAACATGGTATTGTCCCAATCGATCGTATTTTAACTGCATGCGCCATTGCAACAATCCTTCGGTCTGTTCTACCTTTACATCACCTGCACCTTCGATGCGTTTGATGATTTCGGCTGCTTTATCGGCATACTTTTTTAGCGTATCCATGTTTTCACCAAATATTTTTACCGACACATCTGTTTTTGCTCCGGTCATTAATTCATTAAACCGCAATTGAATGGGTTGTGAAAATTCAAAGTTGACACCTTTTATCACGGAAAGTTTTTCTTTCATTTTCTCTACCATTTCTTCGCGACTTGAAGCGCTTGTCCATTCGTCTTTGTCTTTCATGATGATCATGATATCGCAATCTTCCATGGCCATTGGATCTGTAGGTACTTCAGCGGTTCCAATTTTTGCAACGACATGTTTTACTTCGGGAAAATTCTTCAACAACACTTCTTCGGCCTGATTTGTTTTTTTCACGCTTTCCTGAAGCGAGCTTCCGGGTTTCAAGGTCATTTGCATGGCAAGATCACCTTCTTCCAGAGTGGGAATAAATTCACCTCCCATGGTCATAAATAACCCAATAGATCCAAGCAACCCGACGAATGCTGTGGAAATAACCCATCTTGGTTTTGCCAATGATTTTTCAAGCAAGGGGCGATACACGCGTTTGATTCCTTTGATCAGTTTATCGGAGAAATTTTCATGTGCATGAATTTTTCGTTTCATGAAAATGGCCGACATCATTGGAACATAGGTTAGGCTTAACAAAAGCGCTCCAATCAATGCAAAACTTACTGTCTGCGCCATAGGCTTAAACATTTTGCCTTCAATTCCGGTGAGCGTCATGATCGGAACAAACACCAATAAAATAATCAACACTCCGAAAGCTGCAGATTGAATGATGCTGCGTGAAGATTCCACCACCACTTCTTCCATTTCGCCGCGCGTGAGTTTTTTTCCGAGATAGTTTTTATGCAATACATGCATTACAGCTTCCACAATGATTACCGCACCATCGACCACTATCCCAAAATCAATGGCACCCAGCGACATCAGATTCGCAGATACACCAAACAAATTCATCAGGATAAAAGCAAACAACATAGCCAAAGGAATCATGGAAGCCACGATCAAGCCGGCTCTGAAATTACCCAATAACAAAACCAGAACAAACACCACAATCAATCCGCCTTCGATCAGGTTTTTCATTACAGTGCTCGTGGTTTTCTCAACCAAAACAGAGCGGTCCATGTAGGGATAAATTTCTATTCCCTGCGGCAAACTTTTCTGAATGCGCT
>JBIKKU010000117.1:0-8155 GCA_044360245.1 Flavobacteriales bacterium
CAGCACGAACCAGGACAATACTCCAATGACTACTGATTTTCGAATAGCCTCCGGAGCAATAGGATAGGCAAATTTCTGCAGCATCCAAACGCAAACTCCCCAACCGAAAAGAAATCCGCCGGTCAGTGCAGAGAGAAAACGTGTGGTGGCAGCATCATAATTCTGCACGCCATCCAATGGCCAACTCAAAAGGTCGAGTGACCAGCGCGCGGGTTCGGCGCAACCGGGAACAGCTCCCAAAAAAAATACCGGTCCGAATGACCCAATAACGACTGCGGTAATTTTCAAATAGGCTTGATGTGATTTTCTTGTCATGGCAATTTTTTTGACAAGATTAAATCATGCCATGAGCAAAACGTGTACGGCAGCGTACAAGCTTATTGAAACCTTTGCGCAATGGATTTCAATTTCACAAAATAGGCAGAGAGCCACTCCTGGTTCAGGTTTTCTGCATTCATCTGCAAATAAAAATTTTCCAAAGCCAGAGAGAACAGGCCTTCCAATTGGTGGTGCGACAAAGGCAATTGCAAATCGTTTGCCCAGATTTTGATGAATTCATTTCCCACCAAACGATCGCTCTCCTCCACAATCTGCTTAAAAAAAAGATGATCGATTCGGATGCGCAACTGACGATTGAACAACAAATCGAATTTATGTTCCACCAAAATCGAAATCAAATCAGGATCGATTTTTTTCACCTGCATTTCTTTGGCATGCATTTCTTTAACACGAACAAGATGTTTTTTTGCGAGCTCTTCCAAAAAAACTTCCATATCGGCGAAATGGTGGTAGAAGGAAGATTTGCTGATACCTGCAATACGTGAAAGTGGTTCAACCTTTAAACCTTGTAAGCCTTCTTTTGCAAAAGCTTCATATCCTGCCCCGAGCCAAATTTCACGTGATTCCATCCATTGGTTTTAGGAAGCGAATATCGGAAAGGTTTTAATGAACTTGGAAATTTAAAGTCATTTAGAAAGCATTCCAAAGAAACCAATCCCAAAAAACAGGCAACCGCTCCCCTTTTGGAGAACGGCTGTTTCCCTAAATTTTCCGGGCAATGCAGACACAGAAGGAATCTGAATACCACAGAAAACACGTTGAATTTGTCAGGCCTGTTGAACTAAATATCCCTTAAACCGAAACAGGTCGGTGCTCACATAAATTTTTGATCTGCTCCAAAATCGGCATCCAACCCAAGCCATTGTTATAGCTCTCGGTATATCTGCGCTCTCCATCTGCAACCGTGTCGTAATCGCCTTGGGTGACTTTCAACAAGGTTGCCTTTCCGTCCCAGGATAAATCGTACGTCACCTGCAGGTAATTCTCCGGAACATCTTCCATGGCAGCATGTGGATCAAAAACCGAATACGTGAATTTAAAGGTCGGCTTCAATTCGAGAATAAATCCCTTCACGAAATCAATACTTTTTCCTTCGTGCATTCCGCGCCAAATGAGACTGCTTCCAATTTTCCATTCCGAAACCGTTTCGCATCCAAACATGTATTGCCTGGTGTTCTGCGGTTCAATGAGCATGCTCCATACCTCAGCCATTGGAGCTTGGATGGTGATTTCGTTGGTGATGAATTTTGACATGAGGATAAGGTATTGGATTTGTGTGATAAACCAAATGGATATAAGTTATATGCCATATGGAAATAAGTTATATGACTATAAGCTATATGACTATAAGCTATATGCTATATGACTATAGACTATAGACTATAGACTATAGACTATAGACTATAAGACTATAGACAATAGACTATAATACTATAGACTATAAGACTATAGACTAAAAGGCTATTGAATTATAAGCTATTTGTATATATGTTATAAGCCATTTACCATAGAGCTAATTAGCCATTGATAAATGATTTTCATTCTTTTTTTTGGTATGCCGAAGGTTTGATTTGAAATTGGCAAACCATTCAACAATTTCCTCTTCAACAACATTTCCTTGCAATCCATTTTGATATTTGTTTCAAAAGTGTTTGCTGATGTTGCAGGGGCATACTTAAAAAATCAGGTGAATTTTTGGTATGAAGCAATCAAATGCTTCTTCAAAAAATCCGCATGGTGGGTGATGAATTTGTCCTCCGGAACGACCACGTTATGCTTAAGGGATCGTCCCGGCTGACGGGAGGTAGAAAAGAACGAAGGAGGTATATTCAGTGGCTCCGCAGATGCAGAAACCAAACTATTTGCAAGAATTAATTTTCTTTCGAAAGCACTTCTCTGATTTTCTTTTCAAGTTCATCAAAGAGTTCAGGATTGTCCAAGAGCAATTGTTTCACCGCATCGCGACCCTGACCCAATTTTGTTTCGTTGTAAGAAAACCAGCTTCCGCTTTTCTTGATGATTTCTTTCTCTACTCCGATGTCGATGATTTCACCAACTTTCGAAATTCCTTCACCATACATGATGTCGAATTCGGCGGTACGGAACGGAGGAGCAACTTTGTTTTTCACCACTTTCACACGTGCACGGTTACCCATGATGGCGTCACCATCTTTGATCTGACCGGTACGACGGATATCCAAACGGATAGAAGAATAAAATTTAAGAGCGTTACCACCGGTAGTCGTTTCGGGGTTACCAAACATTACTCCAATTTTCTCGCGCAACTGGTTGATGAAAATACAGCAACATCCTGCTTTATTGATGGAGGCAGTGAGCTTACGGAGTGCTTTGGACATCAAACGCGCCTGCAATCCCATTTGCGAATCGCTCATCTCACCTTCAATTTCTGCTTTTGGTGTTAATGCAGCTACAGAGTCGATGACGATCAGATCAATTGCCCCGGAACGAATCAGGTTATCGGCAATTTCAAGCGCTTGCTCACCATTGTCGGGCTGAGAGATCAATAAATTTTCAATATCACATCCAAGTTTTTGTGCATAGAACTGATCGAATGCATGCTCGGCATCGATAATGGCAGCAATACCGCCGGCTTTTTGAACTTGTGCAATGGCATGGATGGCGAGTGTGGTTTTACCCGAAGATTCAGGACCGTAAATTTCAATGATACGACCTTTAGGATATCCTCCAATTCCGAGTGCAATATCTAAGGAAAGCGAACCTGTTGAAATGGATTCTACTTGCTCCACCGCGCCCGATCCGAGCTTCATGATGCTTCCTTTTCCGAAGGTCTTCTCCAGCTTGTCGATGGTCATCTGGAGTGCCTTGAGTTTTTCCTTGTTTGAGACTTCTGTTGACATATGGGTTAGGTTAGGGAGTTACTGATTTAGGGATGATGTAGTATTGACAATGCTTTTTGTTTTTTGTTCTGTTATTGGTAATCGTTGTTTCAGTTTGATGGTACAAAGTTGAACCCTCAGAACGCAGGGTATATGCGTTGTAATTATTTTTTTAAAATTTCCAGAATTTGTTCGGCATGTTCCTTTGTGGCCACCTTTTCGAAAATGTGCATGATCTTTCCTTTTTCATCAATCAGAAAGGTGGTGCGGTGAATTCCATCGAAAGTGCGACCCATGAATTTTTTTGGTCCCCATATACCATAAGCTTTGATCAATGCTTTTTCGGTATCGGCAATCAAAGGAAAAGGCAATTGGTATTTCGCAGCAAACTTCTGATGAGATGCTTCGGTATCGGCAGAGACCCCAATAACCAGGACACCCTTTTTCTGCAATGTGGTATAATGATCCCTCAGATTACAAGCCTCCGCGGTGCAGCCTGGGGTGAGGTCTTTAGGGTAGAAGAAAAGCGCAACTTTCTTTCCTTTACAATCCGCTAAAGACAGCTCACGGCCGCACTCATCCTTAAATCTAAACATCGGGGCAGCAACGCCTGGGGTAAGATGAGTCATTTTTTTACTGATTAAATTCCTGACAAAACACTGATTGATTTTCCGTCAAAATTGACTTAGGCAAATAACCAAAAGAAAACCATCATTCGCAACACCCCAAGTGAAAAAAAATTGTTAACAGATACTACTCAATTGAAAATCAACAAATTAACAACGATAAAAAATCCGTCAAAAATGACATTTCGGTGAAAACCCGAAAATATTCGCTTATATTTGAATTCCGAAAAAACTGTCAAAACATGCCTTCATTTGATATTGTAAGCAAAGTCGACCTCCAAACCCTCGATAACGCCATCAATGCCGCATTGCGCGAATTAGCTACACGCTTCGATTTTAGGGATTCCAAAACCACAGTGGAACTGGATAAAAAGAATTACCAGCTACAGGTGGAAACCGAAAACGAAATGCGTATGGATGCAGTGGAGAAAATCCTGATTGGAAGATTTGTAAAACAAAACCTTGATCCCAAAGCCCTTGATTTCGGTAAAGACCGCTATGCTTCGGGAAATAAACTGCGTAAAGACATTAAAATCAAACAAGGTATTGACAAAGAATCTGCCAAGAAAATCGTCAAACTGATTAAGGACGCCAACCTCAAAGTTCAGGCAGCGATAATGGACGACATTGTGCGCGTGACCGGTAAAAAAATTGATGATCTGCAATCGGTGATTGCCTTATGCAGAAACAATGATGTAGGCCTTCCTTTGCAATACATCAACATGAAAAGTTGATTACAAAGCGGTCAGCGAAAAACTCTCGAAAGCCCCGCCTTGTTTCTCAATCACCATTTGGTCGGCCGCAAGGGTATTGATTTTCCATTTGGAAGCAACACCTTGGAAAACCAAATTCAGCAGGTGGTTATCGGCATCATAGGACCATGTTCCCAATTGGTAAATCATGCTTTCATAAAATTCCATGTTGCCATCGGGGTGCAAGCGCAGGAAATCATACCAACGGGAAACAATTTTTAATTGTCCCTTTTTATGCTCTGTAATTTTCCAGGCACGCGAAATATCTTTTTTCTTTCCGCTCAGTTTGATGTCGGTGCGCACCTCAACATCGGGAACAAAATGCACTTCAGCCTCGGCACTTTTTAATTTCAATACACTTGCCGAAGATTCGAGTACTTGCCATTTCTGCGCAGCTTCATCTTTGGGCGTAACGGTGACTTCTTTGCTCACTTTGTTATACGTCCATGTTCCGGAATACCAACGGTTTTCGCGCACCATTTCGAATACGCCACCGGGACGAAACCAAAAACAATCAAAAGCAGCAACAGCTTTTTCTTTTTCCGAAACAAGGATGGATTTGATTTTCCAACGTTTTCCTGAAATAAAATCCTTGCTTACCTGATGATCTGTTTTCACGGGTGTTTTTTGTGCATAGACCACCGGAAAAAACAGCACAAGGCAAAAAAGAAGGACAAACGTTTTCATGTAGTAAATTTTTTACCGAATGGAACAAAAATCATTCCGCAACTAGCGAGGCATTCCTCCGGGCATGTTTTTCATCTGACGCATCATGTTCATCATGCTCTTTTTATCGCTCATCATGCGCATCATTTTGCGTGTGTCCTCAAATTGTTTCATCAATTTATTTACTTCCTGAATAGAAGTACCCGACCCTTCAGCAATACGTTTGCGACGGCTACCGTTGATCAGGTCGGGATTGTGACGTTCTTTTGGCGTCATGGATTGAATTATGGCCTCGATGTATTTGAAGGCATCATCACCAATTTCGACATCCTTCATCATTTTGCCCATACCAGGAATCATTCCCATCAAATCCTTCACATTACCCATCTTTTTGATTTGCTGCAACTGTTCGAAAAAGTCGTTGAAATCAAATTGATTTTTGGCAATTTTCTTTTGAAGTTTTCTTGCCTGCTCTTCATCGTATTGCTCCTGAGCACGCTCCACAAGGGATACAACGTCACCCATACCGAGAATACGGTCGGCCATACGGTCGGGATGGAAAACATCAATCGCCTCCATCTTTTCACCGGTACCCACAAATTTAATGAGTTTGTCAACTACCGATTTAATGGACAAAGCAGCACCACCGCGGGTATCACCGTCTAATTTGGTCAAGACAACACCATCAAAATCGATGCGGTCATTAAATGCTTTTGCTGTATTCACCGCATCCTGACCCGTCATGGAATCCACCACGAACAAGGTCTCCGAAGGTTGTATCGATTTTTTTACCGCCTCAATTTCACGCATCATTTCTTCATCTACAGCAAGGCGACCTGCGGTATCGACGATTACAGTGTTGAATCCGTTGGAACGTGCGTAAACGATGGCTTTATTGGCAATTTTTACAGGATCTTTTTCATCGCGATCGGAGAATACATCAATTCCCAATTGTTCTCCCAACACATGCAACTGATCTATCGCAGCAGGACGATAAACATCACAAGCTACCAACAAAGGCTTTCGTCCGCGTTTGGTTTTGAGAAAATTGGCAAGCTTTCCTGAAAAGGTAGTTTTACCCGAACCTTGCAGACCCGACATCAAAATAATGGCCGGACTTCCCGCAAGATTTATCTCCGCTTTCATTCCTCCCATCAACTCAGCCAACTCATCGTGTGTGATTTTGATGAGCAATTGTCCGGGAGATACCGAGGTTAATACATTTTGTCCGAGTGCTTTTTCTTTCACACGATCGGTAAACTCCTTTGCCGTTTTGAAGTTGACGTCGGCATCGAGCAATGCGCGGCGGACTTCTTTAAGGGTTTCGGCTACGTTGATTTCCGTAATTTTTCCTTGTCCCTTAAGGAGTTTAAATGCTTTGTCCAGTTTATCCGATAAATTCTCAAACATGGCTTTTGATGTTAAAAATGAATTTGCCTTGGTATAGGGCCACAAAACTACAAAAAATAAGGTCTTTGGAAGATTTTTGGTATCATACTTGCATGCAACGGAACAAATTGATTTTTCGTCGTATTTTTATTCAAACTTATCATACTTGCCATGAGATTTACATTCTCCCTTATCGGCTTACTTCTGGTGTTAAGCAGTTTCCGTCCAACTTCTTCGGATTGGATTTGCGAAGAACAAAAACACCTGTATTGTATTGAAGTCATCAATACAAGAAGTCAAGTTGCCCTGCCCTCCACCATTTGCGGGGTCATTGAAGAATACCGTAAACCTTCGGAGGACAGTTATTATACCATCAACCGCAACCTGCGCATCCACATTTTGTCTGATGCCAACATCAAAGCAGGCAAGCGTTTCGAAGAACAAATTGTTTACATCACTGAATAATTCTTGGATATGAAGAAACTTTCTACCCTCTTCCTCTTCAGCATCCTTGGAATAGCTGCATGGGGACAATCCGATAACTGTATTACCGCAACCCCCATCACCATTCCGGGTTCAGGGAATACCTGTGTAACCGGGTCGAATGCCACCGCAACATCCGACCTCACCACCAATGCTTGCGATCCTGCCCCTGCAGGTGATGAAGTGTGGTACACGTATATTGTAACCGGTTCACAAAACACCGTAACCGTAACACCAACAGGGGGGACACCTGCCTCAAACCTTGTGGTAACACTTTATGATTTGCCTTGCGGATCGGGATTCTTTACTACTTGTTCCAGTGCTTCCGGCGGAGGTACGGCCACAGCCACTTGGACTTATACCCCGGGCACACAGGTTTGGATTTCGGTTGAAACCAATGGTACCGATGGAGGATTTCAATTGTGTGTTTCTTCAGTAACACCTCCTCCCGCACCTGGAAATTCTTGCGCAACCGCATCAAACATCTGCGATAAAAATCCTTTTTCGGTAGCCTCATTTCCTGCAAATAACAATGCATTTAGTCCGGGTTGCTGGGTGCCATCGGGAACTTCATTGCAACAACCCATTTTCTACAAATTCACCGTTGGGACCACAGGAACTTGTGAATGGACCTGCACTCCTGCCGCGGCTGCTGAATTTGATTTTGCCATGTACGATATTACAGGAGGTTGTCCCGGAACACTTGTTGCCTGCAATTACCATTTTGTTGGTAGCATCGGAGCACCCGTTGGATTAAGCAGTACATCCTGCGTTACTTGTCCGGTAAGCACTGTTTCTGCATTGGCCTGCGAAGAATTTTGCGCGCCGATAACAGTTACGGCAGGAAATACTTACCTCATCATCATCGACAATTACAACAACAATTCTGTAGGATATTCTTTTACCTGGGGCGGAACATTTACCATGGCTCCAGTGGCGAATTTTTCTGCCAGCCCGACAACGGGTTGCGGATCTCTAACCACCACCATAACCAACTCTTCTTCTGCAGTAAATTCTTATGATTGGGATTTTGGCGATGGAA
>JBIKKU010000430.1:0-2586 GCA_044360245.1 Flavobacteriales bacterium
GAAGCCGCTGCGCGCGATCTGGCTTCCGGTAAGGTGGATGTGTTGGTTACCGCACCCATCAATAAGCTGGTTATGCAAAGCGATCAGTTTAAATTCCCCGGACATACCGAATACCTTGCGCAAATGGCCAATGTGGACGAAGCATTGATGATGATGGTGGCCGGAAATATTCGCGTTGGTTTAGTCACTTCACATGTTCCCCTTAAAGAAGTTTCATCCTTACTCACCAAAGAGAGAATACTCAACCGAGTGCGTCAAATCAACCAAAGTTTAATCCGCGACTTCGGTATTCGACGTCCACGCATTGCTGTGCTGGGCCTCAATCCGCATGCCGGCGAAAACGGACTTTTGGGAGAAGAAGAAAAAAACACAATTGAACCTGCTATTCGTCAGGCTTCTTCCGAAGGCATTATGGTTTTTGGTCCTTATGGCGCCGATGGTTTCTTTGGCTCGGGTAATTTCAAGAATTTCGATGGAATCCTTGCGATGTACCACGACCAAGGCTTGACGCCTTTCAAAACGCTAGCTTTTGATGAAGGAGTGAACTTCACGGCCGGTCTGCCTATTGTGCGAACATCACCTGACCATGGCACTGCCTACGATCTTACAGGGAAAAATCTTGCCAATGAAGCTTCGTTTCGTCAGGCCATTTACCTGGCCAAGGATGTCTTTCTGCAGCGCAAGTTTCACCGTGAAATCACCTCAAACCCGCTTCAGCCGCAGGTTAAACAAGACAGAAACGACAGGGAATAAGGTTTTTGGAGGCTTTATTTTATAAACTCCTTGTTGTTTGTAATTTCTAAGGACTTTTTTTCTACCTTTGCCGTCCTTTAATTCTGAATGCTGTGAAACACTTGGATCAATATTCGGTCTCGTTTACAGGCCTGAGTCTCGGTCGACACGCATTCACTTTTGAAGTGGACAATAAGTTCTTTGCTTGTTTTGAGCATTCGGAAATTACCGAGGGGAAGTTGACAATCGGGGTTGAACTCGAGAAATCATCGGCCATGCTTGAGTTTTTCTTTCATATCGAAGGCACAGTAAATGTTCCTTGTGATGTGTGTACAGAAGATTTTGATCTTGCTGTGGATGGAGACGAAAAGCTGATTGTGAAATTTGGTGAAGAAGAGTATGACAATACCGATGATATTGTTATTCTTTCTCCCGGAGAACACGAAATAAACCTTGCGCAACAGATTTACGAATTCATCAATCTGGCCATTCCCGCCCGTAGGGTTCATCCCGAAGGTGAGTGTGATCCGGAAATGCTGGCCCGAATCGAAAAGTACCGCGTTAAAAACGACGAGGACGATTCCGATCCGCGCTGGGACATGCTGAAGAACATTAAATTAAATTAATTAACGCATTATTCATTAACCAATAAATACGTTTGAGCCATGCCAAATCCCAAACGCAAACACTCGAAAACGAGAAGGGACAAAAGAAGAACACATTATAAAGCTGTTGCTTCCAACATCGCTATTTGTCCAACTACAGGTGAAGCCCACCTTTTCCACAGAGCTTATAAGCTTGACGGTAAGTGGTATTACAAGGGCCGTGTAGTCGTTGACGAGACTGCTGCAACTGCCTGATCCTCGGGTCGCCGGTGATTGCGAAACTTTTTTACATTTGTCCGTTCCAAATCAACTAAGGAATGAGGATAGGTATTGACATTATGGGTGGTGATTTCGCTCCGGAAGCAACCACCATGGGCGCAATTCAGGCACGAAAGGAACTTTCTTCGGATGTCGTTCTTGTCCTGTTTGGTGATCAGGAGAAAATCCTGGAAATATTAAAACGCGAACAGGTCGATCCTGCTCAGTTTGAGATTGTGCATACCACGGAAGTGATTACCATGCACGATCACCCCACACGCGCTTTGCCGCAAAAACCCAACAGCAGTATTTCTGTAGGTTTCCACATGCTTAAAAGTGGAAAGCTCGATTGTTTCGCTTCTGCAGGAAACACAGGAGCCATGTTGGTAGGTTCCATTTTCAGTGTAAACAACGTTCCCGGAGTTATTCGTCCTTGCATTACCTCCATGCTTCCCAAGGTGGAAGGTGGGGTTAATCTCATTTTGGATGTTGGCTCCAATGCCGATTGTAAGCCGGATGTGCTTTACCAATTCGGTGTTTTGGGCTCGTTGTATATTGAACATGTTTATGGCGTAAAAAACCCACGCGTTGCTTTGTTGAGTATTGGTGAAGAAGAGGAGAAAGGTAATCTGGTTACGCAGTCGGCTCATCAGCTGATGAAAAATTCGACCGATTTTAATTTCGTAGGCAACGTTGAAGGCCGCGATATTTTCCGTGATAAAGCAGATGTGATTGTTTGCGATGGATTTACAGGAAATGTGGTATTGAAAGAAGCAGAGGGAATTTATTGGTTGATGCGCAAAAGAGGCATTAAAGACGAATATTTCGATCGTTTCAATTACGAAAATTACGGCGGCACTCCTGTGTTGGGAGTGAATTCTAACGTGCTGATTGGTCATGGAATTTCCAATGCCAAGGCAATTAAAAATATGATACTTTTGGGGCGTGATGTGGTGAATGCCCGCATTCCTGAAAAGATCAAAGCCGTATT
>JBIKKU010000225.1:0-5552 GCA_044360245.1 Flavobacteriales bacterium
AGTAACTGCAGCCATTACTGCCGTAGGAGGAAGCGTTCCCGATTACGTCCTTACCAATGAGGAGTTGTCGAAGATTGTAGATACCAACGATGAATGGATCCGCACGCGTACGGGAATTTCCGAGCGACGTATCATGAAAGAGCCTGGAAAGGCACTTTCGGATATTTGCGTAAATGCAGTTCAGCAAATTCTTGAAAAGAAAAACATCAATCCCCTGGATATCGATTTAATGCTTGTGGGAACCATCACGGGCGATTACGGTTTTCCATCTACAGCCAATATTATTTGCGATAAACTAGGTATGAAAAATGCCTGGGGTTATGATTTATCGGCGGCGTGTTCCGGTTTTATTTATGCTCTAGCAACAGGTGCACAATTCATCGAAACAGGTCGTTATAAAAAAGTAATCGTGGTTGGGGCTGATATGATGTCGTCCATACTGAATTGGGAAGACCGCACCACCTGCGTTATTTTTGGCGATGGTGGCGGAGCTGTTTTGCTGGAGCCCGATACCGAAGGAAATGGTGTAATCGATTTTATACTGCGCGCTGATGGTTCAGGGCGCGATTATCTTTGTCAGCCCGCCGGAGGTTCCATGTTGCCGGCATCGCATGAAACGGTTGACAAACGTCAGCATTTTGTGATGCAGGAAGGCAAGACCGTATTTAAGTTTGCGGTGACCAACATGGCCGAAGTTTCTGCCGAAATCATGGAAAAAAACCAACTTTCTGCCGAAGATGTGCAATGGTTGGTACCACATCAGGCCAATTTGCGTATCATTGATGCCACAGCCGACCGCATGGGAGTGAACAAAGAAAAAGTAATGGTCAATATTGAAAAATACGGTAACACCACTGCAGGTACTATTCCCTTGCTTTTATGGGAGTGGGAAAGCAAATTGAAAAAAGGGGACAACCTCGTGCTTTCTGCATTTGGCGGAGGTTTCACTTGGGGTGCCGTGTATTTGAAATGGGCTTATAATTCAAACTAATTGCATTTTTAAAACCGAAGCATATGAACATTAATGAAATCCAGGATCTGATCAAGTTCGTCGCTAAGTCGGGTGTAACCGAAGTGGAGATTGAAAGAAAAGATTTCAAAATCGTGATCAGAGCCAAGTCGAATGCGAAGGAACAGACCATCATCCAAACAACCGTTCCTGCTGTTCAATCGGTGGCACAACCTCTTCAGGTTGCTGCTGCTCCGGTAGCTCAACCTGCTGCTGAAGCTCCTAAAGCTCAAGCTCCCACAGGTGACGATTCCAAATACATTACCGTGAAGTCTCCTATGATCGGTACCTTCTACCGCTCGCCCGGACCGGATAAACCTGCATTTGTTGCCGTTGGCGACACCATCAAGGCAGGTGATAAAATTTGCATCATCGAAGCCATGAAACTCTTCAACGAAATTGAAGCCGAAGTATCGGGTAAAATCGTGAAAGTATTGGTAGATGACGCTAAGCCGGTAGAGTACGATCAACCGCTTTTCCTGGTAGAACCAGCCTAATGAACTGAATAAGGGCCGCACTCGTTGCGGTCTTTCTCATTTAAAGCAAAACACATGGCTATTTTCAAAAAAACATCCTCTTCTTCCAAGAAGTCAAAGGGTGAAGGAGTAAAAATGTTCAATAAAATCCTTATCGCCAACCGCGGTGAGATTGCTTTGCGTGTCATTCGTACATGTAAGGAAATGGGTATTCAGACGGTTGCTGTTTATTCAACTGCCGATAAAGATTCATTGCACGTGCGCTTTGCTGATGAAGCGGTGTGTATTGGTCCTGCACCATCGCGTGATTCTTATTTGAACATGTCGCGCATCATTGCTGCAGCAGAAATTACCAATGCTGATGCCATTCATCCGGGATACGGATTCCTTTCGGAAAACTCGAAATTTTCGAAAATCTGTCAAGATCACAACATCAAATTCATTGGAGCAACTCCTTTTCAAATTGACTCCATGGGTGATAAAGCAAGTGCTAAAGATACCATGAAAAAGGCTGGGGTTCCTGTAATTCCGGGTTCAGATGGTTTGTTGGCAGGTTTGGATGAAGCGAAAAAAATTGCGAAAAAAATTCAATATCCCATCATTCTTAAGGCAACTGCCGGTGGTGGTGGTAAAGGAATGCGCGTGGTTTGGAAAGAAGAAGATTTGGAAGGCGCATGGGATTCTGCTCGTCAGGAAGCCGGTGCTGCATTTGGTAACGATGGGGTTTATATGGAGAAATTCATCGAAGAACCACGTCACATCGAAATTCAGGTAGCAGGCGACCAGTACGGAAATGCTTGTCACCTCTCAGAACGCGATTGTTCCATCCAACGTCGTCACCAAAAACTTGTTGAGGAAACCCCTTCACCATTCATGACTTCTGAGTTGCGTAAAAAAATGGGAGAAGCTGCTATCAAAGCTGTGAAAGCCATCAAGTACGAAGGTGTTGGAACCATCGAATTCCTCGTGGATAAACACCGCAACTTCTATTTCATGGAAATGAATACCCGTATCCAGGTAGAACACACCATTACGGAAGAAGTTATTGATTACGATTTAGTGAAAGAGCAAATTAAAATTGCTGCAGGTGTTGCTATTTCAGGTAAGAATTATGAACCGCAATTGCACGCCATTCAGTGTCGTATCAATGCCGAAGATCCTTTCCGCAACTTCGCGCCAAGTCCGGGAAAAATTACGAATTACCACTCACCGGGTGGACACGGAATTCGCATAGACACGCATGTATATGCAGGTTACGTTATTCCGCCGAATTACGATTCAATGGTAGGAAAACTGATTACCGTTGCGCGTACACGTGAAGAAGCAATTACCAAAATGCAACGTGCGCTGGATGAATACATCATTGAAGGGGTAAAAACCACTATTCCTTTCCATCAGGCACTCATGAAAAATGAAGATTTCCGAAAAGGAAATTTTACAACCAAGTTTGTAGAAGATTTCTGGAATCCCGAGAAATAATCATATAAAAGAATGAACCTAAAAATCCCGCAGTACTTGTGGGATTTTTTGTTTTAGCGACTTGCCGAAAGATATACCGTACTTTATTTGCATAAATGACCATTTTTTGCTCATTTTGATTAAATCGATGTTTATGAAATACCTGCCAGTGAATGCCAAATTGTTTGTTGATAACCGCAAGCGTCTGGCAGCAATGATGAAACCGGGGGCTTTGGCCGTGTTCAATTCCAATGATGTCATGCCAACCAATGCCGACGGACACATGGTTTTTCGTCAGAACAACGATTTGTTTTACCTCAGCGGAATAGATCAGGAAGAAAGTATTCTTGTGCTTTTTCCGCATGCACATGATCCCGCTCACCGTGAAGTGTTGTTTTTGCGCGAAACAAATGAAACAATCGCTATTTGGGAAGGTGCAAAACACAGCAAAAAATCGGCACACGAAGCATCAGGAATTAAAACCGTTTACTGGTTACAACATTTCGATAAAGTATTTAAGTCGCTGGTTTGCGAAGCAGAGAGTGTGTATTTAAATACCAATGAGCATCTTCGTGCCGTAATCGAAACCGAAACCCGTGATGCGCGATTTATCAAATGGTTTAAAGATCATTACCCCTTACATCCCATTGACCGTATCGCGCCTTTGATGCATCAAGTGCGTAGCGTGAAATCGGGATTGGAAATTGAATTGCTTCAAACGGCATGCGACATCACCGAAAAGGGATTTCGTCGCGTATTGAATTTCGTTAAGCCGGGTGTATGGGAATACGAAATTGAAGCAGAATTTGTGCATGAGTTTATTCGCAATCGTTCACGTGGATTTTCCTACACGCCAATTATCGCCAGCGGTGCCAATGCTTGTGTGTTGCACTATATCGACAACAATTTGCAATGCAAAGAAGGTGATGTGATATTGTTGGATGTAGGCGCAGAATATGCCAACTATGCTGCCGACATGACGCGTTGCATTCCGGTGAGTGGAAAATTTACGGAGCGTCAGTTGCAAGTTTACAATGCCGTGTTACGCGTAATGAAAGAAGCCATGCAGATGTTGCGTCCCGGAACAATGCTCGCCGATTACCATAAAGAAGTTGGAAAAGTGATGGAGCGTGAATTGCTTCAATTGGGATTGATTTCGGATACGGATGTCAAAAATCAGGATCCCGATTGGCCTGCTTACAAGAAATATTTCATGCACGGCACTTCTCATTTTCTTGGACTCGATGTTCACGATGTTGGATTATGGCACAAACCAATTCAACCGGGTATGGTGTTTACTGTAGAGCCGGGTATTTACATTCGCGAAGAAGGACTAGGCATTCGATTGGAGAATGATATCATGGTCACCGAAAGCGCCCCAAAAGACCTAATGGCAAATATTCCGCTTGAAGCGAAAGACATTGAAGATTTGATGCACAGCAAATGATTCCTAATTATTCGGAATTCAACCGAAAGAAAATTTGTTGGTATAGTGTAGGGGAGGGGCCGGTATTGGTTTTGCTTCATGGATTTTTGGAGTCATCGCCGGTGTTTTTTTCCTTGGCAGAGCAACTTGCAACTCATTTTCGTGTGTTGTGTATTGACTTACCCGGACATGGAAATTCCGAAACGCATGGTGAAATTCATTCCATGCAGTTGTGTGCAGATGTTGTTGCTTCGGTAATGAAATCAGAAAATGTAAAAGCTGCATTTTTTGTTGGACATTCCATGGGAGGATATGTGGCATTATCCCTGTTGGATCGTTATCCTGAATACTGCAAGGGTTTATGCTTATTGAATTCTACGGCATTTGCAGATACCGATGAAAAGAAAAAAGACCGTGATCGTGCGGTGTTGGTGATGCAAAAAAACATTTCGCTTTTTATCAAAGAAGCTATTCCTAATCTGTTTGCGGAAAACAATCGCGCATCATTGAAAGCGGAAATTGAAAAAGTTATTGCACATGCATTAGAGACATCTGCAGGAGGCGCTGCTGCTTGCACCAAGGGAATGCGTGATAGACCCGATCAAACACAATTGCTTCAAAAATCTGCCGTTCCGTTTTTAATTATTGCCGGAAAATATGACGGTGTTATTCCAATGGGGCGCTCACAAGCGATGGCCGAACTTCATTCCGAAATAAGGTTGAGCGTAATGGAAAACAGCGGACACATGTCTTTTTTGGAAGAGCCGGAAAAATCAAAAGATGTTATTCTGGAATTCGGGAAAGAAATTTTCAGTAATTGAAATTGTACTTAATCAGGTCTGCACCATCGATCAGCCACAATACATAATTTCCCTTTTTCAAATTTTCGAGAATCACTTGATGAACCTGTTGTGACGGATCACAAAAACCTTTGAGCATCATTCTGCCATCGTGATCGGTAATATCGAACATCAAACTACCTGATTTTGGAGTGTAGAATACCTGCATGGTTTTTTCCACGATTTCAATGCGCAGCTCAGGGTCTTTTCTGGCTGATAATCTTCCCCTCAGTAAATCGGTATTGTCTAACATGCGGTTGATTCCGTTACAAAAGACGCATTTACATTTCAATTGGATGTATCTAAAACTACCTATTTTGCCAAAGGCCCTTTTTTATGCAACG
>JBIKKU010000008.1:0-26955 GCA_044360245.1 Flavobacteriales bacterium
ATTGAAGTACATAATGAAAGTTCCGGTTCATCTGATTTTACAGCGCTTGCAACGTTTTGTGTGGGAGTAGATGATCCAATGGTGAATTATCAATCATTGCCAAGTTGGTTTGTTGCACCATTGAATTTCAGCTCTTCCAATTTGCCCATCGTTGTCATCAATACACTCTCCCAAACCATTCAAGATGATCCGAAAATTACTTGCGACATGGGGATTATTTACAATGGAACCGGCATTCGAAATTACATGACCGATCCCTTTAACGAGTACAACGGAAAAATAGGAATAGAAATCCGCGGTTCATCTTCACAAATGTTTCCCAAAAAAAGTTATGGCGTGGAAACCCGCGATGCACTTGGCTTAAGCAATAATGTTTCATTGCTTGGAATGCCTTCGGAGAACGATTGGATTTTGTATGCGCCATACACAGATAAAACGTTGATGCGAGATGTGATGGTGTACCAATTTGGAAACGATTGCGGAAGATATGCACCGAATACACGTTTTGTTGAGTTGGTGATTAACGGTGAATACATGGGGGTTTATGTGCTGGAGGAAAAAATAAAAATCGATAATGGTAGAGTTGATATTGCTTCGCTAAATCCTGGAGATACCATTGGTGATGAACTGACCGGTGGTTATATTCTGAAAATAGATAAGTTCACAGGCGGCAGTGATTATTTTTTGTCGACTTACCTTTCTCCAACCGGTTCGCAAATTCCTTTTTTGTATCACGATCCTGAAGGAATGGAATTGCATCCTCTTCAGCAAAATTACATTCAGGGATTCATGCAAGATTTTGAAGATGCTTTGTTTGGACCATCATTCAACGATCCTATACTCGGGTACCGCCGATACATTAATGTCGGTTCATTTATCGATTATTTTTTAGCGAATGAGTTTTCGCGCAATGTGGATGGATATCGTTTGAGTACCTATTTCTACAAGGATAAAAATTCGAACGATTCATTATTGCATATTGGTCCGTTATGGGATTTTAACTTGGCGCTTGGTAATGCTGATTATTGTGATGGAGGATTGACAACAGGATGGGCCTACGAGTTTGATCTGGTATGCGGAGGAGATGGTTATCAAATTCCACAATGGTGGTATCGTTTGTTGGAGGACACGGTATTCGCAAATGAATTAAAATGCCGTTATCTGGAATTACGTTCCGGTATTTTAAGTGATGCCTATTTGATGAATCAAATGGATTCCATGGCAAATGTTTTGGATGAGTCGCAACAACGAAATTATTTGAAATGGCCTATTTTGGGTACATACGTATGGCCGAACAATTATATAGGAACTACATTTCAAGAAGAAATGGATTACCTGAAGAATTGGGTATCGCAACGCATGTCATGGTTAGATGCTAACATGCCCGGTAATTGTCCGAATCTTGGATGGGATGAGTTACCACAATTGGACTTCTCTTTGTTTCCTAATCCGGCCTCTGATGATTTGCAAATTGTATTGAATCAGCCTGCAAATAAACTCGGTTTGTTCACCATTTCCGGTGATTTAATCCGCGAGGAAAGCGTGCTTTCACAGCACATGCAAATCGATATTTCAGATTTACCAAACGGTTTGTATTTTATTGTAATTCAGGGAGATGGTGGCCTTGGTGCGCTTCGTTTTTCTGTGGTGCGCTAAATTTGACTTGTATATTTATTCCTCTTTTTAGGATTTTTTTATCTGAATGGATGCTTATTCTTGTATCGCATTACAAGAAAAGTGGAAAAGAAAATCGTCAGCAATCATTATTTGTTTTTGCAGTTGAAATCGGGAAACGATTTCCGAATTGATGTGATTTCTTCACAAGGAATTTTAGTGCGAAGTATCATGACCAATATGCGCGAATTGTGGATTGATTTATGTGATTGCGCAAAAGGAAAATATGCACTGAACATTTGGAACGGCGGTGTATTGGAAGAAAATAGTTTTCATTTGGATTAACACAAACATTCTTCGTTTGGTTCTTCAATAAGTAGAGGCAAAGCGGGTAGTCGGAGACTGCCCGTTTTGTTTTTGATATGTATAGAAATGCAGAATATTGGGAGAAAAGATATTTTGAATTTTCGTTTCATTGTAAAAGAATCAATTTATGTCCTCCAAAAATTTGTAATAATTTATTCCTATGAAAAATCAATTTTACATATGCATTATTTGGCTAGTTGTATTTGCAGGCATTAATATTTCTGGTCTTCATGCTCAAGATTTAGAATGGGCAAGGACATTTGGAGGAAATACCAAAGACGAGGCTTTTTCTGTTTTTGTTGATGATTCAGGAAATGTGTATACCACTGGTTCATTTCAATATACAGTTGATTTTGATCCGGGACTTGGTGTTGAACTTCGGAATTCAAATGGGAGCAACGATGTATTTGTGTTAAAGTTGGATCCAAATGGAGCCTTTATTTGGGTATCGACATTTGGAGGTGATGGTAATGATGTTGGTACTTCAATTTCCGGAGATAATTCAGGGAATATATTTGTTACCGGCTTTTTTGAAGGTCAGGCATCATTTCCATCAATTTATTGTTTTGGTGAAATTATTCAATCCTCGGCAGGAGGGAGTGATGTTTTTTTGATGCAGTTTGATGCCGATGGAGATTCTTATTGGCAACAATTTTACGGCGGAGTTAGTCACGACAAGGGTTTTGATGTTAAGGTTGATGGATATGGGGATGTAATTGCAACCGGGGTGTTTCAAGGAACTGTAGATTTTTCGAACGGTATTGAAACTTTAATTTCCTCAGGAAGTATTGATGTTTTTGTCATAAAGCTGAACAACCTTGGGGAATTCAAATGGTCAAAGAGCTTCGGCAGTTTTGGTTATGATGGAGGAGAATCTATTTCAACGGACGCACAAGGAAACGTATTTATAGGTGGGTATTTTAATGGTACTGTAGATTTTGACCCAGGACCCGGAATCGTAAATCTGAATTCAGCAGGTGGAAGTGACTATTTTGTTCTGAAACTTGATTTAACCGGAAATTACATTTGGGTAAGATGTTTTGGAGATAATTTAGACAATCAGAATTCATCTATTTGTGTTGATGATTCGGGAAATACTTTTGCCTTGGGGGTTTTCAGTTCAATAATGGATGTTGATCCGGGACTAGGTGTTTTCAATTTAATTTCTCAAGGAGGGAGGGATGTGTTTATACAAAAACTTGATCCATCAGGAAGTTTTTTATGGGCAAAATCTTTTGGTGGTATGGCTAATGAAACCGGAGAAATGATCTCCTTAAATCATTCAGGAAATATAATTGCTGCGGGAACTTTTTTCGGGGAAGTTGATTTGGATCCCGGAATAGATATGGAAAGTTATTATTCAAATGGAGAATCGGATTTTTATGTTCTTGAACTTGATTCGAACGGCGAATTTTCAATGGCTCATTCCTATGGTGGTCCCGGTTGGGAAGTTTGTAAGTCCTTTTATATTGATGATGTTGGTAACCTAATTGGTGTTGGTAATTTTCAGCAGAAAGTTGATTTTGATTCAGGTTCTGGAATTAGTAATCTATCCGCATTAGGTCAAGATGATATTTTTATTCAGAAAATCGATTCTACCGGCATTTATCAATGGGTAAGAAGCGTTGGTGGAACTAGCGACGATAAAATTCACTCTGTTGGATATGATCACCTTGGGAATATTTATGTTACAGGTGACTTCCAAGGTTATGTGGATTTTGAGCCTGGCACAGGAATAACCGCTCAGACTTCCACCGGTTATTCTGATGTGTTTCTTCAAAAACTGGATGCATCCGGAAATTTGCAATGGGTAAAGAGTGTTGGAGGTAAATCTAAAGATGTGTGTAATTCTGTGATTGTTGATGGATACGGGAACAGTTATATTTCGGGATCATTTGAAAAGGAAGTAGATTTTAATTATGGAGTTGGGAATGCCATTTTTGAATCAAAGGGAAAAGGTGATGCGTTTGTAATGAAGGTATCGTCCACAGGTAGTTTTATTTGGGCAAGGACTTTTGGGGGGAGTGGTATTGATGAGTCCTTGTCGCTTTTCGCAGATGCATCGGGAAGTATTTATTTTACCGGATATTTTCAGGATACCATAGGTTTTTATCCATGTACATCCATTGATCCAATTGTGTCTTCAGGTGGAAATGATGTGTTTGTCGGAAAAATGGATGTCAATGGAAATTTTCAATGGGTTAAGTCATTTGGAGGCGAATTGAATGATGTTGGGAACGATATCCGTGTTGATGCCGATGGAAATATTTATTTTCTTGGAACTTTCGAAGATCAGGTCGATTTTAATCCAGGTAATGGTAGCGATATTTTAGTCTCAAATGGATTTAAAGATGTTTTTTTGGTGAAACTAGACGGATCAGGTAATTTTCTTTGGGCAAAATCTTTCGGCAGTAGTCAGTCGGATTCGGTAAATTCTTTTTTCCTCGATGTTTTCGGTAATATTTATATTTCCGGTAGCTTTCAAAATACCATGGATGCTGATCCTGGTAATACAGTTTCTATGCTCAACTCTACCGGAGGGTCAGATATATTCATTCAAAAATTGGACTATAATGGTAACTTCCTTTGGGCAAATTCCATAGGTGGGGTAAACGATGATCAGATCAATTCAATTTATGTGGATGACTTGGAGAATATTTATGTTACAGGATATTTTCAGGATACTGTTGATTTCGATCCGGGATCCAGCGTAGCAAATCTTTATTCCTTAGGTGGTTCAGATTGTTTTATTCAAAAATTAAGCTCTGATGGTAGTTTTCTTTGGGCCTATTCCTTTGGAGGAAAGGGACAAGATTTTGGAACATCATTATCGGTCGATGGAACAAATAATATTTATAGTGTTGGATATTTTGAGGACACCATTAATTTGGATCCCGGATTTCAGCAAAATAATTTTATTTCAAATGGCGGTTCAGATTTTTTTGTGCAAAAATTAAGGCAAACTGTATCTGGAATACCTAATTTGAATTCCGGAATAGAAGTTTTAGCATATCCAAACCCAAGCAATGGTCTGGTGCAAATCGTATTTGATGCAGATATAAAAGACACACATATTGTCCTATATGATGTTCAAGGAAACGTGGTTTTTGAAAAAGAAATAATTTCATCCTACAACGAATCAATATTCATTGAGGGTGCTTCAGGTGTATATTTTTTACATATCATTTCAGGTGAAACCAGTGGGATAATTAAATTGATAAAAGAATAGTTCAGTAGATTTAAAAAAAACGGCGGACCATATCCGCCGTTTTTTGCATAGAATCAATTCATCAAATCGTCTCAGGTAAGGTATATTTTCTTCCTTCGTTTTCTTTTTTGAGATAGTCCATCAAAGGAGCAAAATAATTCACCATCGATTTTGCACTCATTTCGCTTCCAATGCTGTTTTTGAGATGTTCTCTCCAATCCACGGATGCACCTGGATACATGATTTTTTTCAGGAACGTTCCAACTTCTTTATTGCCCCAATAATTGGTATTGTGGGGATCTTGTTTCAAGATGTTTACGGCAATATGTTCGTGGAATTGGAACAACAATAAATTACTCATCGCATAGTCATAATATTGTGCAGCATCATCAATGATGTGGGTTTTGGTTGCTGCATCACAATATTCTTCTCCGCGTTCGGTTGGAGGAGCAATTCCCTGGTATTTTTGTACGAGTTCCCACCATTTTTTATTGAATTGATCAGCAGGAAGATTTTTTGCATACAATTCGTATTCGAAATCGGTCATTACACCTGCTGCCCATGGAATAACAACAACATAGCTCAAAGCTTCTTTTAACAGAACCTGCATGGTGTCCACCTGTACATCTTTCGAAACCAATCCGCGTTCTTGCAAGAAAGCTTTTTGCATGCTTGCCAATCCAATTTGCGTTCCGAATGCTTCGTGATAAGCGCGGTTTGCTCCCTGACGGAGAATGATCGGAACATCTTTGTTCGAATATTCCTTGAAATAATAAATATGACCCAATTCATGCAATACCGTTTCCCACCATTCCGCATTTGGTTCCACACTCATCAATGAACGCACATCCTGATCGTTATTAAAGTGCCATGCAGAAGCGTGGTTGTTTTTGGAATAACCGGCGTTTTTGGGCAAAGGATAAAGACTGGATTTTTCCCAGAAAGATTTTGGAAGACTGTCGTATCCGAGTGATACGTAAAAAGCTTCTCCTTCTTTCATGATCCATTCTGCTGATTTTTTCTTCAGTGCGGCATCGAGATCAAATCCTTTCACCTCAATTAACGCAGTCCAATCCTGACCCCAACGGTTAGGTAACCAGTGTGCCGGCAACATGTCGGGAACTTCTTTGGCATTGTATTTTTTTGCCAGTTCGTAACGAGCCCAGGTATGCAATTCGCGATAAAGCGGCCAGAGGTCGCGGATCATGTCCTGACATACATTCCGCAATTCTTCACTGCTCATGCCGTATTCAGAAACCTGATAAGCAAAGTAGTCGGAATATCCGAGTGGAGTTACCGATCGGTTTCGCAAATCCTGGAGTTTGGCAAGACCTTCTTTCAAACCTTTTCCAACTTCTTTGGAGGCGGTCCATGCGTTTAGGCGTTTGGTTTCGTTTTTTTCCGATTTCAGAATGCCATCAATTTCATTCGTGCTCACTTCTTTTCCATCAATGGTGTACTTAAATCCGTAAAGTTTTTCGACTTGTGCATTTTGCACTGCAATACGTTCTTTCACTACTTCCCCTGCTGCTTCAGGACTCGATCCGGCGAGGAAAAGAATATAGTCCAACTGGCGACGTTGAATATCGGTCAGCAATTCTTTTTTCTTTAAATATTCTTGTGCTTTATCGGAATTGGCTTTGCTGCCTGTGTATTGTGTCATGGCTTCTTCAGCAGCACTTGCATTGGCCGCGGCGATGGTGTCGCCTTCCACAATGTGAGTGAGCAAGGACCATTGTGCTTCGTTGGTAGCGTACAACAATTCTTGGTATTTGTGATTGTACTCATCAAGATAAGTCTGCACTTCTTTTTGAAAAGCAGCAGTGTCTTCTCCTTTTTTTTCTTCCGTTTTCTGTTCACCTCCTCCGCAGGAAACAAGCAGGGAAATTGCCATGGAAACAATAAGCCAGTTTTTTAGCATAATCTTAGGGTTTGGAAGGGAAAGATAGGGAAATTGTAAAAAACAATGAATGAAAAAGAACCCTTTCAGGTGTAAATCAACATGGATGTCAAAATCGCTTGATTTTCCCCGTTTCGGTGAGTTCAAATTTCTCCTTGAAAACTAATTTTTTTGGCGATTGATTTTTGGGAAGAATTTCTTTAAGGTGCTTGAGTAATAGGTTGGCTGTAGTATTATCATACGGAATTCCTTCAATGACCAGCGTCAAAAGATTTCCAAATAATTCATCCGGTTCAGATGCAATGTAAAAACGACGATCCGTAATCAGTTGAGCGATGGTTTTTTCGAGTTGTTCAGGAATGATTTTTAATCCACCTGAATTGATAATGTTATCTGCACGACCTAACCATTTGAATTTTTTGAAATCGGTAAATTCAACAAGGTCGTTGGTAATTAAGTTTTCAGCTCCCAGTGTCGGCGCGTGAATGGTAAGGCAAGACCTGGCATCCTGATTTACCCTGATGCCTTTCATCACCGTATATTCCTCAGTTTTATCCTGACCATTCAATTTTCGCAAGGCAATATGGGTGATGGTTTCTGTCATACCATAAGTTGCATAACAGGTATTGCTGCATCCTTGCAATTGTTGAAGCAATGTATTTGAAACTTCTCCGCCACCGATGATAACGTTTTTGATGGCTAAGAACCGAACACGCAATTCTGGTTCCGATAGCGCATTGCTTACCTGCATCGGAATCATTGCTGCAAAATCAAATGAAATAGTGCTTTTGAGATGCTGCAATGGATTGGAATCGGGACTGACTACCATGGTTTTCCATTGTCCTTCCATAGCGCGAACCAACATCATTTTCCCTGCAATGAATTGTGCCGGAAGGCAATGCAGGGCATGGGTTTCGGAGCCAAGACCAAAAAAAGAATTGGTCATTTGCGCACTGTTTCGCATGTGTATTTTTTGCAATACAATTCTTTTGGGTGCGCCTGTTGATCCTGAAGTTTGTACTTCAATAGATTCTGAATCATTCCACCATTCTTTTAGAAAATCGCGAATATTTTCCCAGGGGATGTCTTCGAGATTTTCTTTGGAATATTTTTTTCCGTTGAGGAAGATATGTGTAGCAGTTTCCATCAAAAAGGCAGTGTGAATTTTTTTGAGGGGTCAAAATGCAATGCGCAGTTTTCAATGGATAGAGGAGAATCGATATTGTTGGTGTAAAGTTGTCCTGTTCCCAATCCTTGAGGCATGGGGTTTTGCAAAGTTGCTGTCCACTGCGCGATCGCATTCAAACCTACATTCGACTCCAGTGCAGAGGTAATCCACCAACCAATGGATAAGTCATTTGCGCATTGAATCCATTCAAGCGAAGAACGAATTCCTCCAATGAGTGAAGGTTTGAGAATGATGTATTGTGGACGAATTTGCGCTAGTACATCCAATTTTTCTTTTGTTGTGGATATGCCGATGAGTTCTTCATCCAAAGCAATGGGCAGTGCAGTTGTTCTGCATAATTTTGCCATTTCTTCCCACTGCTTAACGGCAATAGGTTGCTCGATGGAATGGAGATTTAATTCGGAAAGTCGATTGATTTTTTCTGCTGCATCTTGAATCGAAAATGCGCCATTCGCATCAACACGAATTTCAATTTCTGCCGCACTGAATTCCTTTCGCAATTCACGAAGCAAAGAAAGTTCATCTTCAAAATGAAGCGCGCCAATTTTTAATTTGACACATTTCCATCCGCTGTCAATTTTTTCGCGGATTTGTTTCCTCATTTCTTCCTTGGGTCCCATCCAAATCAAACCATTGATGGGAATATCCATTTTGCCTTCCGTAAATGCGGATGGAAAAAGAAGTTCTTGTTTTTTTTGATGGAGCGAAAAGTGGATTTGCTCTAATGCAAAACGAATGCTTGGGAAGTTTTCGAGTCCGTTTTCAGATGTTAAATAGGCATTGATCTGTTCACAAACATCTTTCAGTTTAGGTTCGATGCTATCAAAGGGTTCCGGACTCAAACCGTTTAAATGTCCAACTTCTCCAATTCCTCGCCATTCGGGTAAGGTGTTATCGCTTACCACAATAAACCAGGAGGTTTTGGTTGTAAGTATACCTCTTGATGTACCGCTTGGCTTGCGAAAGTGCAGGTCATATCGGATAAAGTTGGCCTTGAGCATGCTCAAATGTACAACAGATAGGGCAAACTGTAAATTGCATGTATCATGAATCTGCCTGTTTATTAAATTCGTAGTATGAAGCGTTTATTGTTTATCGATCGTGATGGAACCATCATCAAAGAACCACCTGTTACCTTCCAAATTGATGCTTTGGAAAAGTTGGAGTTTCTTCCGCATGCCATTGGGGCTTTGTCGAAATTGCGCAAGGAAACGGATTTCGGTTTTGTAATGGTTACCAATCAAGATGGTTTGGGGACTCCGGTTTATCCGCAAGAATCATTTGATCTGGTGCAGGAAAAAATGTTGCTGACCCTTCGCGGCGAGGATGTGGATTTTGACGCCATTCATATCGACAAACATTTTGAACATGAAAATTCCGAAACCCGAAAACCTGGGATTGGAATGTTGAAAGCGTATTTTGACGGGTCATACGATCTGACAAATTCCTATGTTATCGGAGATCGAAATACAGATATCAAACTCGCTAAAAACCTTGGTTGTAAAGCCATTTTCATCCGCAATTTTGATGATCCTCAGGAAGAATTGATGGAACATGTGGCATTGGTTACGCAAGATTGGAATGAGATTTATCAATTTTTAAAGCAACCGCAACGCAAAATTTTTCATAAGCGCATCACTAAAGAAACTGCCATTGAAATTGAATTGAACCTGGACGGAAAAGGTGATGCAAAAATTTCAACCGGACTTGGTTTTTTCGATCATATGCTCGATCAAATTGCACGTCACGGTTTGCTCGATTTGCAAATAAGCGCAAAAGGTGATTTACACATTGATGAGCATCACACCATTGAAGATACCGGAATTGCTTTGGGTGAAGCATTTTTATTGGCACTTGGCGATAAGCGTGGTATAGAACGTTACGGATTTTGTCTTCCCATGGATGATTGTCTGGCACAAGTTGCCATTGATTTTGGCGGAAGAAATTGGATTGAATGGCAAGCGGAATTCCGACGCGAAAAAGTTGGTGATATGCCTACTGAAATGTTTTTTCATTTCTTTAAATCCTTCTCGGATGCTTCAAAATGCAACCTGAACATCAAAGCCGAAGGAGACAACGAGCATCATAAAATAGAAGCCATTTTTAAGGCCTTCGCCAAATCCATAAAAATGGCTGTGCGTAAGGATCTTCACAGTGATGTGCTGCCAAGCACCAAAGGCTTGCTTTGAGTTAATGATTCAATGACTAAGTTGTGTAGTTGAGGCATGCAGCCTTTTCTCAGGAAGCATTTTATTCAAAATTTTTTCGAAAGTCGGAATCAGAAAAGCAAACAATACAACCCCAAAAATATTGAACAACATATGGGCATTCGCAAGCAAGTGTTCCGGACTTGCCTTTGGAAAACTCCAGTTGATGAGCGATGTAAATTGATGAATGAAAATGAGGCCGAGAATGACCGATGTGATGTTGAAAATGAGGTGAAATAATCCTGCTTTTATGGCCTGTCGACTTCCTTTGATGGTCGCCAGTAAGGTGTCCGAACATGTTCCGATTTCCGCGCCCATCATAACCGCAATTCCTGCAGGTAAAGTAAGCAGCCCTTTTTTTGCAAGCACAATGGCCATTCCAACTGTTGCAGAAGAGGATTGTATGATAAGTGTAAGCAATGCCCCCGTTCCTGCACCTTGAAGCGGATTTTCGAGTTTGTGCATCCATTCCACAAAGGCCACGCTTTCGCGTAAGGGTTCAACAGCCCTTTCCATGGTGAATAATCCGAAAAACAACATACCGAAATACAAAAACAATTTTCCGCTTTTGGAAATGTTTTCTGATTTGCTGATGAAAACCAAAATCAATCCAAGTGCCAAAAGAATGGGAGAATATTTTCCAATGTCCATCGCAATGATTTGACTGCTGAAAGTTGTTCCGATATTTGCTCCGAGAATGATACCCATAGCATTTCTGAAGTTCAATATTCCGGAATTGATCATGACAATGGTAATGATAATTACTACCGAAGAGGAGTCTAACAGCGTGGTAACAATAGTCCCGGTAATGATGGAACTCAAGGTGTTTTTGGTAAAACGTTCCAGCCATTTTTTGGTGTTGTCTCCGGCAAGTCCGGATAGTGTATCAGAAAGGTGATTGACAGCGTATAAAAACAAGACAAGTCCTGCAATAATTGAGAGCACAATTTCCATGGGCTGCAATTTGCAAAGCCAATGTGTAGCTGATGTCAAGGAGAAGTTAAGTCCGACTGATATTCATCAGTTTCAGATTTCATTCAAACGATGCTGCGCTTTATCAATCCATTGTTTGTGTGGACGCTTTTCGCGACCTGACATGCGTTTACTTTCTTCAATCATTTCATCAAAAACGATTTCAGCATCATGTGTTTTTCCGTTGCGGATTAAAAATTCACCGAGATAATAACGGTATTCGAAATTGGCATACCGACTGTCTAATTTTCGAAAGAACGTTTCCGCTTTGTGAATGTTTCCTGATTTTTCCAATGCAACGGCATAACAAAAATAGGCGCGATGTTTATCGAAATTTACGGTGTGTTCTACTCTTGGAGCTATGCGAATGATGTCATCATAACGCAGTGCTTCATAGTAAGCGCAAATCAATTGATTGTTTACCGATTCGTTTTCAATAAACATTCCGGTAAGCGATTCTTCATAGAGCGCAATGGCTTTGTCGGACATTCCCGAGGCCAAATAGGCATCTGCAAGTGCAATGCGATTGGCAAAAGTATTGGAGAACTGATACTGTTTTTCCAGTTTTTTGAGTTGAGCTCCCGGCGTTACAATTTTCGCCACTTCCGATTGCACCGCTTTCACTTCCGATTTTCGAATAATCTGAGTGAAAATGTAAACCAGACTACCTATTCCGGGAAGAAAAACGATAAGCCATAACCATGGGTTCAGGTTGTTTTTGATGGCCGCATGAAAGAGGCAAATTCCCTGCAATATGAAAACAAAATAGTAATACTCGTAAAACCAATACATGTGTCAAAAATAGCCAAAAACTCTATTTGTTTTTTGATCCTCTTCCTTTGAATTCCTGCAAAAGCTTTGCTTTCACTTAGCCATCGGCGGTGCGTGAATGCCTGATTTTGCTTATTTTTCCAAAACAGAAAAATAGCCATGAAAAAACTGTTTGCCATTCTTGCCTTAATTCCTTCTATCGCCTTTTCGCAAGATCATAAAGGAAATTGTTCTAAGGTTAAATCACATTTCAATCTTCAATTGCGAAGCAATACTTTTTCGGTTGCCGAAATTGCGGAAACAGAGCGCTATGATGTGCATTTTTATTTTCTGGATTTGGAAATGACAAACACCAGTACCTATTTGGAAGGTTCTTCGGAAATGCAGGCCATTGCCAATGAAAATCTTGATTCCGCATTGATTGAATTTTATCCAAGCTTTACCATTTCTACCATTACAGTAGATGGTAATCCTGTTGCTTACTCTCGTGTCAACACGGCTATTAAAATTCCTGTAAACAAATTGCAAGGCGAAAATTTTTCCATCAAAGTATTTTACAGCGGAACACCTCCAACAGCCGCTACCAATCCACTTGGCGGAGGAGGGATGACCAATGATGATTCTCCTTCATGGGGCAATTGGGTGACGTGGTCATTGTCGGAACCTTTTGCTGCATATGAATGGTTTCCTTGCAAACAATCCCTGAAAGATAAAATTGATTCTTGTGCAGTTTGGGTTACTGTGCCTACAGCATGTAAAGCAGGCTCTAATGGTTTGTTGGAAAACATCACGGATTTTGGAAACGGTACACATCGTTTTGAATGGAAACACCGTTACAAAATCGATTATTACCTGATTTCCGTTGCTGTTGCAGAATACGTAGAATACAATGTCATTGCAAATCCGGTGAATTCAGGACCGGTGCTTATTCAGAATTTCATTTACAACAATCCCGGAACGCTTCCCAATTTTCAGGCTGATATTGATGAAACTGCCGATTTCATTGAGTTGTACGATGTGCTTTATGGTCCTTATCCTTTTGCAAATGAAAAGTACGGACACTGTATGGCTCCCATTGGTGGTGGAATGGAGCACCAAACCATGACTACCCAAGGTTTCTTCAACAACACCTTAACGGCGCATGAACTTGCTCATCAATGGTTTGGAAATCATGTTACCTGCGCATCCTGGGCCGACATATGGGTGAACGAAGGATTTGCATCTTATTCCGAACACCTGATGTTGGAAAATCTTTATCCGGGTCAGGAAGATGCCGACATGATGGATAGACACAATGATGTTAAATCGAGCAGTGGAGGAAGTGTATGGGTTCTGGATTCATTGAACGATGCAAGTATTTTTTCCGGTCGACTCGTTTACAACAAAGGAGCATCCATCATTCATACGCTTCGCTTTTTAATCAACGATGATGATTTGTTTTTCGATGCCTTGCACCAATATCAAAGTCAGTATGCGTTCAGTACCGCAAGTGGTCTGGATTTCATTCATGTTGTAGAAAATGTTACCGGAATGAATTTTACGAACTTCATGCAGGAATGGTATTTTGGTGAAGGTTTTCCAACCTATTTTGTGAGATGGAATCTTGTCGGAAACGATATGCACATTCAGATTCAACAAAACACCTCGCAATCAAACGTAACGCCATTGTTCACCAACGATCTTGAATTGCGCATCAACCGCGGAACATTGCCGGATACGAATATTCGTTTTCAAATCAATGCCAATCTCGAACAATACATCATCCCTAATGCATTTGATTTTGTAACTGTATCTGCCATTGATCCCGATAACTGGATCATCAACGGAAATGGCTCCATTACACAAGATGCTTCCATGTTTGTTTCGGTAGATGATGTTGCTGCTGAAGAACGTTTGAAAATATTCCCTAATCCAACAGATGGTCCTTTAACAGTGTTGATGAAAGAACCCGGAACCTATACCTTAACTATTCTGGATGTGAAGGGAAAACTGGTTTACACTGGAACTTTCTCTAATGGAATAACCATGGATTTAAGTGCATATGCAAAAGGTACCTACCTCTTTCAGTTTGTTGGAGAAAATGGACAAATCATCCGTAAATTGATTACACGAGCTTAATGGCTTTCATGCTTCCTGCTTTTAAAAAGAATTAGGAGGTGATTTTTAGATCGTGAACAATAATTTCAACTAGAGTTGGACTGTTCCGAGCTTCTCCGTTTTTTTTGCGCGGGGTAACAATGCGATGTGCAGGTAAATTTATTCCATGAAAATTTTGGTGCGATTTTACCACATTGGCTGCTGTTGCCAAGGAAGTAATGATGTCAGCATTGTAATTGTGTTGCGTCAATAAACCCGTTTTGGAATCAAAGAAAAAACGTTGTCTTTTACTATGGGTAGGAAAATTTTCAGGAAATTCAGCATCAAGGATTCCGGGTTGAATTTCTGTCCAAAGAATATCCTTTCTTAATAGCAATCGGGGAAAGGTGAAATAATTCCAGAACGCGTAATTGGCAAAATAGCTCATGTCCAAATCATCCCAACGGAATAACCTTCGTCCAAACGGAAAATAATTTCGCGCATTTTTTCTTTCCTCCAGAATATTTCCATTGGCATCTTCCAATTGAACATCCTGTCCATGCAGTACTCCACAAATGTTGTTTTCTTTTCCGATGCGGGAAATTTTTGAGATGGGCTCAGGGACCAGCATTTCAATTTTTACATGGTCAAAAACAGGTCGCGTTTTCATAGCAAAAAGCAATCCCGTAGTGGAAACTTCTGCCTCAATTTTTTTTGCGCTCTTCCAGAGACTTTCTCCTCCGTATGCATCAAGCGCTTTTTCTGCGGTTGCACTTAACATCATGACAGTTTTTTAATAATCCAACTTGCCACAACGGTTTCCAATACACTTAAAGGAATGGCAATGGGTAATAATGCAAAAGGAAGAACGGATAAGTTTCCGATAACCACCCACATCATTGCAAAACCAAAAAACCATGCTGTTGCTGCAGTCTGCAAAAGATTGAATTTTCTGCTTAGTATAAAAATACCGATGCTGAAACAAAGCGACCATACACCCCACATGGCGCCGTTAATGGGTTCTGAGGGGAACTTGAGGTGCAGCGAATCATAGTGGTTGGTCCAGTAGGATTTGAATAAAATTTCATTTCTGAGAAATTCAGATATACTGATCCAAAGGGTGGCCAGAAAAATAGGTAAGACAGTCCTTTTCATATTCGTTTTTCTATTTAGACGAATACGGATTGAAAAACGGTCAGTTTATTGATTTACAAGGCTTTCCTGAAGGATTTGAAGGAGTGTTTCGTGCAAGGGAGCCCCATTGCCATTAACGGGGTCTATCAGTTTAATAAGGTCTACACGCGCTTGAAAATTTTCATCCGATGATTTTTCAGGATTCAACTTTAGCTGAGCTACTTTTGATGCGGCAGATTTATTTTCTTCGAAGTAATCGTTGAGTTGCGCACATTGATAACAGACACCGTTTTTGTTGATCAATGCACAGCGATTATCGAATTTTTGTTGCAGTTCTTTTCTTCCGTTGTGCAAAATGTGTTTGAGACTTCCTTCGGAAATATTTAGAATCTGTGCAATTTCTTTTCGGTCGAAATCGTATACTTCTTTTAATACAATAGCAATTTGCTGTTCAAGATCCAGGTTTTTAGAGATGCAAGTAAAACAGTAATTCATGTGTTCCGCCAATTCGAATTTTTTGTCAGTTAAAGAAGCAAAAGAATTTTTCATCCGCATTCTCACTTCTTCCGAAGCGATAGCTGCTTCCTTGCATTTGTCTTGTGCATCTAATTGCCAACGTTTTTGAACGCGTTGGTGGTCTTTCGCAAGATTGGTGGCTATGGCAAAAACCCAGGTTAAAAAAGAAGAATCGCCACGAAAGGAATTTATTTTTTCCGTAACGCGTATAAAGGTTTCCTGAACCAGATCTTCCATGTCCTGTTTGTTGGCTGTTAAGCGATACAAATAGCCGGCAAGTTTTGGACGTATTTCCAGAAAATCCGAATTGATGTTGTTTATTCGATCCACCTTGGGAATACGTATTAGAGGTTTTCGGTGTAGGATTTGAAATTGTTCAGAATGTTTTGCCAGCCTTGACGCTGCATCTCGGCTGTGTTTTCATCTTCAGCCTCAAAGGTCTCTTCCAAAATTGTAAATCCATTTTCTTCGCGAAAGGAAACCGTAACAATTCTTCCGTCTCCCAAAGCAAAAGCAAGAAATTCATGAGGCCTGATTTCCGTGTATGTCCCCTCGAAATCAAAAGCCATTGAACCATCTTTTGCAGCCATGGTATTGCAAAACTTTCCTCCAACCTTAAAGTCGACAGATGCTTTTGGGCAGTGCCATTCAGGACTTGCAAAATTCCAGTTCACAATGTGTTCCGCTCCGTTAAACGAATTCCATGTGTTTTCAATGGAAGCCTTAACAGATGTGCCAATGGTGATTTTCATAGCGTTAAAAATAACAATAGGTTCAATGCTTATTTCTTGTTGGTTTTCAATTTTATTTTTGCTTCATTTTCCTTTTTGCGAAATAGCACAATTTTCTTTACCAAAGTTTTCGGTATTTTTTTGTCAAGCGGGAATTGAATAGCTCCTTTGGAAGTTACAAAACCTTCCAATTCTTTGGTGAAATTGCTAATTCCGGATGGGGCAGGATAAAATCCGATATGGTGCTTCATTGCAGCAAAATGGACCAGGTTTCCGTACCATTCAAAGGTGGGCATTCCGTATTTGAAGGATTCCTTCGCTTCGGGAATAATGGTCTTTATACAGGAATAAATTTCATCCAACCGTTCCCGGTGAATTCCTTCGTAGTTTGAAATGTAATCTGGTATGGACTGAAATGCTGCTTTCATTGTTTTTTAAAGGTTTGAATAGGGCTGTAAATCCAACCCTTCCACCATAAAGGATTTTTGGGTTCAAGATGATTGTAAAACTGAAAGTCAAAAAAAGCTTTTAATGTATCGCGATTGAAATAGGTGCGATCAATTTTTAAATAGCCTGATGTGGCATTGAAAATTTGTTTTCCATTTGACTGCATAATGGAATTTAAAACCACAAACGCTTTTAGCCTTCCATTGCGGTAATCCAATTCTAAACTTGAGTGTGTTGCAATGCCGGTTTCTGAGAATCCGAAAAATTTTCCCGAATCTTTATATACATGAAAATAATCAGCGCCTGCAAATTCGTAGGCATTTGCTTCACAGAGCAGTGTATGGTAAAGGTGTGAAGTGTCTAACAATCGGTAAAAAAGTGTTGCGGAATCTTTAAGCACGATGCCGTTTGAATCGAGCATGTTGTAACACCTTTCCGGACAAAATCCTCCATCTGCACATCCTGCTTTTCCGTCCTCTTTGCGCTCAACACCTAAAGGGTAAGACCAATTTTGTGCAAACGAAAAATCTCCATGCAGTTGATTTATAAAATCTACCTTAACTTTTTCCCTGGGCTGTTTTTGCAAAAATCCAAGCAAGGAGAAGAACACCATGAAAATGAAAACCAATTTTAGAGGCATCATGAATTTTTAAAGGGTAAAGAAAAAGTTGTCAGCAGCAGGTGTAACCTTATTTTTTTTATCCAATAAAACATACTTTAAATAAGCATGAATGAACTGAGGCAATTCTTGGTAAACCTTCCATTGTGTCTTATATCCGGCATTGTCGGGAAAATTGTATTCCGGCATGGCAAGAAACCTTAAAAAAGGAACAGATGTATAGGATTCGTGACTGATATCCACCTTAGGAGAGCTATAACTGATTCGGTTTCCCGATGAAATAAAAAATGGAAAGGGTTTATTGTCCAGCGTAGTTGCCATCGCCAATACAGGTATTTTCAACATGATTTTTTGCTCACGAATAGCGCTGTAAACACGTGGCCAAAGCTCTTTTATTTTGTTTTCATCTGTTTTAAATTCAATGGTTGTTTCCATGGAAATAAATGCATCAATGTTGGGTTCGTTTTGTAAAAATGTCCAGCCGGTTTGCGCTCCCCAACTGTGACCGATAAAAATCACCTTCTTTTTTCCGGCAAGGCTTTTGGCAAAATGAATGAGTGATTTAATTTCACTTTCGTTGTATGTGTATTTTTCTAAAATGGCCCAAGGACGAGAACCAAAAGTAGTATTGGGATAAGGGAAATGAAAATTTGCTGCTATAAATACAAAACCTTTAGATGCAAAATATTCTGCCATCAAATAATTCTCTTCCGGAAATCCTTGGTTGCCATGGTGGTAAACAATCACCGGGAATTCGCCTTTTTTATGGAATGTTTCTAAATGTGCCTTTGTCTGAAGGTTCTTAATGTTGGATAAAATCCTGTTTTTTAAGGAATCATCGAAATTTAACTCGCTGTAATCGTTTAAGCTTTCGCTACAACCGTAATTCCATATAGATTCATAAACGTGCTGGTAATATGCTTTTTGAACGGTTTGCAGATTTTGTTGAGCCGAAAAATGCAGAAGCCCAGCAATAGTTAATTCGTTTTGCGTTTTCGTTTTTGACGGATGCCAGATTTTTACCATCAAGGGACAATCGCCATCGTAGCCGTATGCAGCATATTTTTTAGAGGTATCCAAAACAACCTGTTCGGTGTAACCAATTTGGTATTCCGAAATCGTTCTTGACGCTTTGGCCAAAGGTGACAAGCATAAAAGAAAAATGAAGAGTAAAGATTTCATTTTTGCATTCTTTTTGTGGTTAATCCCATAATTATTCCGCCAAAAAGAATCAAGCCAAGATTCAAAAATGCGATAAGTAATTTCCCCATGTTTCCGGTATGGATCTGCATCGTTAAACTGATTAAAAAAATTGGGGCAGAAGCAATGATCCATGCTAGGGTATAGGTAAGCAAGTGTCGCGCCAATGAGTTGTTACCGGTTTTTTTTGAAAACGTAAATACCGAAAATAAAATGGCTCCAAGCAATACACAAATCATTAGTTTAATTCCGTTGGCTTGAGGAAATATTATATCACCAATTAAAAACGGAATGCTCATTCCAAATCCACCCTTTAAGATAAATCCTGTTTTTGATTTGAAATCGGCTTCAAGGTAAAGAGCATGGGTTGTTGCAATGGCTAATCCCATTCCCAAACCAACATAAAATTGAAAACCTTCCAAGCCAAATTGGTCCAGAATACCGGATAGTCCAATGATGACCATTACACCAATGGTCCATCCCAAGAAATTTGCCAATAGCCAGTACTTTTTGGAAAGCATTACATTGATTTTACGAGAAAGATAATCAAGTTTTTCGGCTTCCCTTTTTAGATGGCGAAATTGGATTTTTCGTTATGGATTTTTAACTCAATGCAATGGATTCGAACAGCAGGTTTTTTCTGGCTTGTTCTTCGTATTTCTGGTAAAAGTGATCGGATTTAAAAATGCGTTCCATTTCTAAAAAATGCGTTAACACTTTTCTTCTTCCGGGTTTGTATAAAAAATCAGGATACATTTTATATTCTTTTCGAATGGCTGCTGCATATTCAAGGTACAGGTCTTGATTCTTTCCTAAGATGGCCAGATCAGCATCCAAAAAAAATAAGCCGTCCATATCAGTGATTCCTTGATGGTTTTTTGTAGCGTGAATGAGGGTGCTGACTTTTTTCATCACGGGGTAAGGAATGTTGCATTCGAACATGATTTTCTCGGCATAAGAAGCACTCTGCGCTTCGTTGTCTGCTGCTTTTGCACGGTAAATAAAATCATGATACACCAAAGCAATAATTAGGGAGGGGAAATCCGAAATCAACGTTTTTACTTCCTTTAGTTCTTGATGCATATCCACCAAGTGTTGCATGGTATGGTAATATCTTCCTTTTTCGGTATAGCTTGTTTTCACTTCATCCCATAAATCTATAGCGTGTTCCATGGAAATGCCGAAATGTTCAAATGATTCGAAGACATCCGATTGCAGCGCAATAACAAATGGGTCTGTTTTTGATTTTTTCACAGCACCATAATACAGAAAAAAAGAATGTAAAGTCGACCGGAGGATTATTGCTGGTCAGGATCAGAAAAAGCCGGGTTGTTGACGAAATCCCAATCTGTTAAAGTGAGCAGAAAGTTTTTCAGGTCAATGCGCTCTTGTGGATTTAAACCAACACCTCCATCATCTACCGATTTCATCAGAGGATCGATGGTTGGAGAATTAACCAATCCGCTGCTGTAGTGATTCACCACTTGATCTAAGGTGGTAAATCTTCCGTCGTGCATGTATGGAGCAGTTAACTCAATATTGCGCAGTGTGGGAGCTTTAAATCGACCAAGATCATTAGGGTCGTTGGTAATTCCTGCTAATCCGGGATCTGCAAACGTTGCGTCTAATCCGTTATTGGCGAATACTTGTTTGGCCATGAGAATGGGACCATGACAATGAAAGCAATCTGCGCCACTGATGTTATTGTTTACATCGCGATCTCGCATGAATAAATCATATCCATTGGCTTCACTTGAGGTGAATGATTCTTGTCCGCGTAATACACGATCAAATTTTGAATTGCCCGAAATGAGTGTGCGCATGAATTGAGCCAGTGCTTTTGCTGCGCGAATGGAATCGATGCCCGGTGTTCCAAAAGCATGGTAAAACATTTCACGGTAAGTTTTGTCGGCTTGCAACTCGGCAATCACATTCGGCCATGAATCATTCATTTCAATGGGATTGATAACCGGATGCAAAGCCTGATCTTCCAGTGTTGCAGAACGACCATCCCAAAAGAAAAAGCGTTCCCAACCTAAATTGATCAGTGCCATGGCATTTCTATTTCCAACAGCTCCGGTAATGCCGGTAGAGAACTGATTGGGATCGGACATTCCATGGTTTTGAAAATGACACGAAGCACAACTTTGAGAATTGTTTCCGGATAATTTTTCTTCGTAAAATAATTTCCTTCCAAGCGCAACACCTTCAACAGTCATCGGATTGTCCGAAGGAATCAGCATTTGAGGAAAGCCCTGTGGAATTTGAAGCGTATATGGAGTAGGAGTATAAACGGCTATTTCCGGGTCCTTTGAGCAAGAAACGAGCACAAGCGCAACTGCGGAAAAAAGAAGGATCAGACGTTGAATTTTCATTGGGTCAAATTTAGAAAAGCAAGCGACTAAATCCTATTACGGACGAAAAGCCGGATTGTTCAAAAATTCGTGATCGGTTAATGTTTTTAAGAAGGCCACAAGATCTGCTTTATCTTGGGGCGATAAGGTGAATCCTGCGATAAGCGAACTCTGGTTTTCATAGCCTTGACCGCCCGAAGCATAATGATCAACAACATCTTCCAATGTTGTTTTGCTTCCGTCGAACATGTAAGGAGCTGTGTATTCAACATTGCGCAAGGATGGAACCTTGAATTTTCCTCTGTCGCTCCATACCAGGGTTACCCGCGCGCGACCGGTATCTGCGTAATGGCTATACAATCCATTGCACTGAAAACTGAAATCACTGAAGAGTGGTCCGCTATGGCAATCTGCACAATGCAATGAATCAGAAAAGAACAAATCTCTTCCATGCAATTCATCAGCAGTGAGTGTTGCTGTACCGCGCAGGTATTGGTCATACCGCGAATTTCCACTCACCAGGGTGCGCTCAAATGCCGATAAAGCTCTCACTAGCACGTATGGGTCCATTTCGCGGTTGTAAGCGCGTAGGGCCATGTTTTTATAGTAGGTGTCGTTTTTAATGGCATCGGCAGCAGCAACAATAGAGCTGGCCATTTCATTATGGTCTGCAATAGGAGCCAAAACTTGTAGTTCCAAACTAGGTACACCTCCATCTTTCATAAATATGGGCATCCACGCCACGTTTGCGAGTGATGGAGAATTGCGAAAACCGATTCGACCTTCCACGCCAACGCTTAAAGCACTTACATCAGAAAATGCTTGTTCTGGTAAATGGCAACTCGCACAAGAAATGGAATTGTCAACCGAAAGGCGAGTTTCAAAAAATAAAGCCTTCCCTAATTCAACTCGTGTTTTGGTGAGTTGATTGTCGGCAGGAATGGTTGGAGATGGAAAACCTTGCGGAATGGCAAGGATATACGTATCATCAAATACAGGATCTTTTTCGCGTTTGCACGAAATGAATAGCGCACAGATTAACAAAAAAGAGAAGGAATTTTTCATATCAAAAAACCGAAAATGCGGTCATCCACAATTGAACGATTCGCCTTGCTAAAAATGGGTTATCGTTTGTATGAGTTGCGTTGTCCGTTTTTACGTCAATGGTGTCTGAAGTGCCTACCAACAATTTGTCAACGTCCAATTGCACGGTGAGTTGGGTAGTTTGGTTGGCAGTGATGGTAAAAGGAGCGTTAAAATAAGGGAGCTCTTCGTAGTTTGAGTCGTTTCCTGCATGAAAGAAAAATAAATTGTTCATGCTTCCACTTCCGTTTCCGGTGGTATCGGATCGACCTTCAAACTTTAGAAAAATGTATCCTGTGCTCCAACCCCAGTGCATATCGTTTGCATTGTAAACGCTAAAAGGATGTTCAATCGGCAAAACGGTAGGATCTGCATGATTCATTGTAGAATCCACCCCAAGTGCGAATTTGATTCCGGTGTAATTTCCGGGATCCATTTGAACTGTAAAACTATTTGAAGCGTTTTGAAAATCGACAGTCATAGCTTCCTTTATCTCGTATTCAGTTCCTGCATCATTCTTAGCATAAAGATGATGCAACAAGTATTTAACGGTTTCTGGTTTGATGCGGTAACCAAAAGCGGCACTGTTGTAGATGTTATTAATAACCAATGGAGTGCCATTGTATACGCCCGTAAAGTTGACTTGCAAAGTGCCTTTTAATGGCTCCGGTTCCGGTTCCGGATCTTTTTTGCAAGCGCTTAGGGTGAGTGACCCGATGAGTGCGAGATAAAGGAAGTTTTTGACCTTCATAATTAGTAGTTTATTCTACAACAAATACAGAATCCACATTGTTTGCAATTGAAGTTGCAAGCATCATGTTATCCATGGTATGTGTTTGAGAAGTGGTAAGTGATAAGTTTACACCATCCAGAAAACGCAAGTAGTCGATTTCGATATGCGCCATGTTTTCTGTGTCGTTAAGGATGTCGGTGTGTACAGGCAATGTAACCATGCGACGAAGGTTGTCCATTCCGATGTGCAATTGGAATGCCGCCTCAGGAGTTCCGTCTGCATTGCGATCTGCTACACCTTCAATAGCAATGAAAATATACCCACTACTCCAGCTCCAATGCATGCTTGGTGATTGAGGATAAAGCGCACTGCTTGCATCATAAGTGGTAGGGTCAGTATGATTAGTAGCCGAATCAACACCTACATAAAAACCTAATTCATGAATGTGTGATACACCAGGTGCACCAAGTGCAATTTCGGTTGTTGTGGGGCGAACTACATAATAGGAATTTGGCGCATATACCAAACTATCATCGTGATCGTAAGCTCCGAAATTCGAAACATAAAATTCAGCGCGTGTGAAGTAGAACACGGTACCAAATCCATCTGTGAAATTTGTGTTTAATGCAAAGTTCGCAGATCCAACTTTGTGATGAAGGTGAAGAGAAAGAGTTCCCGGTTGCTGAGTTGGGGTTGGTTCTGGCGCATCCTCATCTTTGCGGCATGAGCTTAGTAAAACCATCCCTGAAAGGGCAACGAGCGAAAAATATTTTGTAAATGAGTTCATGTTTCTTGCTTTTGAAATTTAAGTAATAATTGAATGATAATTTGTGACGTTCCTTACAGATTAACGACCAGACCTACAATAAATCTGTTTTTAACCGGAAACTGAGCGCCGTTGAATTGATTGGCTGTAGATGGTTCAAAGGCAAACTGCAATGCTGTTCTTCCTTTGTACCAATCCAAACCGGCATGTAAAAACCATACACGTCCGCCACTGTCTTCTTTTTTTACACCATCTACCTTATCAAAACCGGCCGATTCCATCACGCATCCCAGATTCGGCGCGAGGGTTGATTTGAGGTTGAATTTGTGCAAATAAGCAGCATTCAGCGTGTAATTCAAGGTATTGCCGTAGCGGTGCTGATTCGTGCCTTCGGAATTCAATCGAAATGAAAATGAATTGTTAAGCACAAAATTTTTGGCTATCAGAAGATACTCCAATCGCATCAAGGCATCCCAGCTTCCTGTTGAAGGTTGAAAATCTAATTCAGCCTCCTTTCCATTATAGCTGCGATGTTTCATTCCGGCAGGAAGTTTAACTCCCAAGCCAAAAGTGAGACGATGATTGTACCCTTCCTCTTTTTTGGTTCCGGCTACCAGGTAATTGGCCAAAAGTGTCGGATCTCCCATGCCGTAAATGTCGGTTACGGTATAACCATTTTCGCTTTGGTAATTGTTGACCAAAGGCAGACTGGCAATAAAGTTCCAACGCTGACCAACAAAATAGCGGAAACGCAATTCGGCAACATTGAATATTTCTTTGCCTGTAATGGTATCGTTAGTGCCGATGTTCGAGGAGTGTTTCAAACGCACAGTGCCATCCGGATAAATGGTGCCATGTAAAAACCTCGAACGGTAAATGATTCCGAAAGTATTGCGGAAATCATTCGGTGAACTTCCTGCGTAAAAATTACAGATGTCACACGCCGACAAGTAAAACGAAAACACTACAAAGGCAAACGTGAATAATGACTTCATGTGTTTGGTTTAAATGCTGAAAAAAGAATTAGATCAAAGCGATCCTGTTAAATCAGCATTCCGGAGGCGGTGGGGTGATGTCTTTGAAAATACCGAAAGACTTCATGCCTGCAAAGCCCGCGGTAATAGACGGGGAAGGCGTTGCAAAAAAAGAAAAGGTGGTTTGATGATTGTCAAACAATTCATCAGGAACCTGAATTTTTTCCGGCGAAATTGGAGCGTTTTCTTTTTGTTTCTCTTCTGCGGCTTTCAGTTGTTTTGCCAGGTAACACTTACCATTACAATTCATCTGAGGCTTGTCCTTGTTTTCACATTTCTCCTTTGCAATTTGATCTTGGTAGATCAGGAAATTCACTGTAACAAAGGATTTCACCATGCTTCCCGATAAAATCAGTAACATCAGAAATACACTTGCTATGGCGCGAATTTGAATCAATGCGATACAATAACCTGCACAAATGTATACGTATTTTGATTCAATAGGATTCTTAAAGAATAAAAACCTTGTGGCAAATGGGATAGATTTAACTGATAGTTGTCATTTTCAAGCTGCTGCAGGGAAGAAAAACCAACAAGCTGACCCATCATTGAATATACTTCAACCGAAATGGGTTTCGCTTCAGCGGATGACACCAAAGTGAAATATCCATTGGAAGGATTCGGATAAACGTTGATTAAATCGTTATGTGCTGATTCGGAAATTCCAACCGGACAATTGGCATAAGCTGCAACCGCATGAACGGCCTTGTCCAGATTCAGACGACCTCCTGTAACCGTTATGCCATCCAGGGCAGCAATAGCGTCCCATCCTTGCGTCAAAAGAAAATTGCGCATGATGAGTGCAACACCATCCGGATCGAGTTTGTAATCGTCTACCATTTCTTCGCATGCAGCAGCCCACATCAGAGCAATGGCACCTGCAACTTGAGGTGATGCCATGGAAGTGCCGGTCAGGCTACCGCTTGCGTTATTGAGAATGGTAGAATAAATACTTGTACCGGGTGCCCCCAAATCAATGCTTGATGCACCATAACCCGCAGTTGCTTTAAGATCGGAAGAAGTGGTATTGGTAACTGTAATTAAATAATTGCTTCCACAAGCCGTTGGAATATCGCCATTTACATCAACGTTGATGTTTGAATTTGAAGTCGCAGCAACGCTGATAATACCTTCCACACCCAAAGAATCATACATGGCACACCACAATGGATAAGCAGCTGGAGAGGCATTGTCGATTCCAAAACTGGAATTGGTTGCTACGATAAATGCACCTTTTGCTCCATTGGTTTGGTTGTATAGACGTCTCATTTTGAGAACATAGCCATATCCGGCAATGGCAACAGATTCGGAGTTTGTAGAGCCTTTAACCGGAAGAATGTTGACGTCCCAATTGATGCCGCTTACCAAATTATTGCTGTTTCCTTTTGCACCAATAATTCCCGAAACATGCGTTGCGTGCGGATCTGAGGTGGTGTAAACATTGTTGTTGTTGCTGATGGCATTCCATCCGAGGTGATCGTCAATATACCCATTGAGGTCATCGTCAATTCCATTACCAGGAATTTCTAATACATTATGAAAATAAGAAATGTCGTTATGCGAAGTGTCGAATCCTCCATCCACAACCGCCACTACAATTCGATCGTTTCGTTTGGTATAACCACCTGTAGTTACATCCCAGGCCTGACAGGCATCCATATCGTTGGTTCCCGCGCCGCCGTTGGAGCCGTTGTTGAACAAATGCCATTGATAGACGAATAAAGGATCGTTCGGGCATGTATCGCGAGGCGTGATGTTGTCGTGATTGTATTGTGCAATGGCCACTGCTTTAGAAGAAAGTAAGATTTCAAGTGCTTGGGCGTTGCTAAAAAGGGCAGGATTGAAGCGAAACAAATGAACGTTGATGTCTTGCGAAAGCGTTGCTTTGAGTTCAAGATTTAGACCGGGATGCTGTTGGTTTAAAGTCTCAGTTAAAGCTGCAGTGTTTTGACGATAATGCAACATGGCCAGAAGTTCGCCTTGGACAAAGGATTCCTGAGCGAATACAACAAATTGCAAAAACAGGAAAATGGAT
>JBIKKU010000119.1:0-8005 GCA_044360245.1 Flavobacteriales bacterium
TGAATGCCATGGAATGGCCTACGATCATACCATCAAAGCAACTTCCATTGAACGGAAACAGTTTGTAAACGATAGCACACGCGTTTTTGGCTTGTTATACGACATTCAAGGCAATGCTGCATCGCCACTTCAATTTTACGTTACTGATTCTAACAATCACTTTATTCGCGGGGCACTGTATTTCAATGCGCGCCCTAATTACGACTCCATCCGTCCGGTATTGGATTTTGTACGCGAAGATGTTATTCACTTTATCGAATCTGTACACTGGAAATAAACACAACATTTAACACAAAATTTCCAATGGGTTAAATTGTTGTATATACAACTTTTGTGAATACTTTATATATTTGTCAAAAAACTAATCAAATGACAAACACAGAACGTATTGCCGATATCTACAAAATGCTCGGCGAAGGCAAAGCAATGGATGCTTTCGAAAAATATTACCACCAGGATGTAGTAATGGAAGAAATTGGTGAAGCAAAACGCGTTGGTAAAGATGCCAATCGTGAGTACGAAATCAAATTCTTTTCCATGGTGAAAGAAGTCCATGGCGGTGGTGTTGATGCCATTACCAGCGACGATGCAAACAATGTTACCATGGTTGAAAACTGGATGGAAGTTACGTTTCAGGATGGCAATCGCATTCGTATGGAACAGGTAGCCGTTCAGCGCTGGAAAGATGGATTAATCATTCATGAAAAATTTTACCACAAATGAAAAAGTGTCCGCCGAAAGCGGACATTTTTTTTAGAAATGAATATCCAAAACGGGGTGCAATTCCAAATTATTAGGCGCTTGCTTTCTTCGATAATGGTGGTCAATATCGATAAATGCAATGCCGGTTACCCAAACCGATTTTCCTTCCAAATCATTTTCTTCTATGAATTTGCGCACAGTAACAAAGCGATGAAAGTATTTGGAGCTTTTAGCCCATGTGCAACCCGGATTAGGAACTTCCGTAATCAGGTGTGTTTCTCCATCGCGTAACCGAATATGGTAATCGCCATCTCTTGCTTTATCTACCTCATCCACCTCCGCGTAAACAGAATAGATTTTCAATTCAACATCTTGTCTACCCGTTTCCCACTCCACTTCCGGCACATCAATATTTCCAATAGAGTCGATCGTTGTAAGAATGGGAATGGAATCAATTTCATGACTACGGTTATCAATGGCTAATTTCACATCACGGCGCGTTTTCCCATTGCACGATTCCGGATTGTTCTTTCCTTTCCCGCAGGCCATGAAGGTTAAGACGCCAAAAATCAGGATGTATAATTTATTCATGTTGCGTTTCGCTTAAAATAAAAAATCCCGCTTTGCAGCGGGATTTCTATTCAAAAATTTTCTTACCAAATCAATGCAATTTTTTCGGCTGAACGACGCATTGGATCGCCTTCTTTTACATTGAATGCCGCAAAGAATTCAGGCATGTTGGAAAGTGGTCCAAGCACGCGGTATTTGCCGGGTGAATGTGGGTTGGTAAACACCTGTAACTTCATGGATTTCTCCGTATGGTTTTCTTTCCATACTTGCGCGAAGGCAATGAAGAAACGTTGCTCAGGTGAAAATCCATTTATTTTTTTTCGCTCTTTACCTTCAAGCGAACGTTGGTAAGCGTAATAAGCCATGGTCAATCCACCAAGGTCTGCAATGTTCTCACCAAGCGTTAATTCACCATTTACAAAAATTCCGGGAAGTGCTTCAAATTCATTGAAATGCTCAACCAATTTTTTTGTTTTCGATGCGAACTTCGAAGAGTCTTCGCTTGTCCACCAGTTTTCAAACTTACCGGATGCATCAAACAATGCTCCTTGATCATCGAATCCGTGTAAAAACTCATGTCCGATAACCGCTCCCATACGTGCATAGTTCACTGCATCTTCAGCATCTATGACAAAGAATGGAGGCTGCATGATTCCGGCAGGGAAAACGATTTCATTCCATGGTGGATTATAGTACGCATTTACAATGTGAGGAGCCATTAACCATTCGGTACGGTCGATGGGTTTTCCATATTTGTGCATGTTGTGGTCAACTCCAAATTTGCTTGAAGCCATCCAGTTTTGGAAATACGATTCGCGCGAAATGGACAACTTGGAATAATCTGTCCATTTATCAGGATATCCTAATTTACGTGAAAAAGAAGCTAATTTTTCGAGTGCGCGAGTTTTGGTTGCGGGACTCATCCACTCCAACTTATCCAAACGCTCACGGAAAACGAACATGATGTTATCGACCATCTCGTTTACTTTTTGTTTGGCTTCCGGTTTGAAGTTTTCATCCACAAAGGCATGTCCAAGCGCTTCGGCAATCGGACTCCATGAGATAGAAGAAATAGCACGTTCCCAACGGAGTTTCATTTTGCGTGCACCGCGCAATTGCGTGCTGAAGAAATCAAAAACTTCTTTTTCAATTTCACTGCTCAATTTGGTAGCTGCGGCTTCAAAAAATTGGATTTTCAAGTAATCTTTCCATACATCCAGAGAAACGTTTTTAATTAATGAATCTGCCAGTCCGAAGAATTTTGTCTGACCAACAACAACATCTTTAATCTGTGGAATTCCACGCTCTTTGAAATACACGTTCCAATCAAAAGAAGGATTTAATTTTTTCAAACCATCAATGGTCATTTTGTTGTATTGTGCATCAATATCGCGCAATTCAACCGGCCCCATAGAAGCTCTGGCAAGTGCAGTTTCGAATTCGAGTACTGATCTGGCGGATTTTTCGGCTTTCATGTTATTGTAGCCCAAGAATCCGAACATCTTGGTGAGGTGACTCACATATTTATCGCGCAAGGACACCGAGTTTGAATCGGTTTTCAAATAGTATTCATTGTTAGGAAGAAGAATTCCACCTTGCCCTACATAAGTAATATTAAGGTTGATGTCTTTTAAATCCTGATCGATGCTCAATCCAAACAATGGAGCGATACCGTAGTTATGGTAATGCGCAATAATTTTTGCGAGGTCTTTTTTAGAAGCAAGTGCATCGATTTTTTTCAATTCACCTTTGATGGGATCAATACCTTCTTTATCGCGCTTTACGCTATCCATAAACGTATAGTAATAATCACCGATGATTTGGTGGTAATCACCTTTGGTATTGTTTTTTGCAGCGCATTTTTCAAGAATCTCACGGAGCTTACGGTTGTTGTTGTCTTGCAAAATATTGAAAGAACTCCAACGGCTTTCGGTAGAAGGCACGGGATTGTTTTTCACCCAAGTTCCATTCGCAAAATGATAGAAATCTACTTTGGGATCAATCGTTCCATCCATATCCTGGAAATCAACAGAACCGGGAACAGCGGCAAATGAAAATTCTTCATTCAGTTTTGGTGTGGAAACAACAGTCTCAACAGGAGTGGTACTTGTTCCCACAACGGTTTGGTCATCCTTTGCTGTTTTGGTTTTGCATGCACCCAGACCTAGAATCAAAAATGCACTGAAAGAAAAAATAATTTTATTCATGAAAGGCAATGTTTTAGAGTATGCAAATTAGACAATTAAGGCAAACCCCAAGCGTGAAAGGTGAAAAAAAACCAAGACAATGTCGGACGGCTAATAGCCTATTTCAGCGGACCAAATAGCATTTCAATATGGGGAATATCGTCCTCAAGATATACTTCACCCTGTGGCTCAAAACCGAAGTGCTTGTAATACGAAAGCAAATAATGCTGAGCGGAAATTCTAACAGGAACCTCTCCAAATAAGGCCTTTACGGCATCCAAGGCTTTTTGCATCAACATTTTCCCCGAACCATTTCCTCTTTGATCGATTCTGGAACACACCCTTCCAATGGAAGCCTCAGGGTAAGAAATTCCGGGCGAAAGTATTCTGGCAGTAGCCACGATTTCCCCCGATGAAAGCCGTCCAATCAGATGGAAAGCTTCAAGGTCTTTGCCATCGAGTTCGGGGTAAGGACAGTTTTGCTCTACCACAAACACTCCAATGCGCAATTGAATCAAATCATGAAAATCGCGCGCAGACAGTTCTGCAAAGGGTGTAACCGACCATCGAATCATCTGGACAACAATAAGCCAACAAGAAGTAAAAATGGAAAAAACAGTGACAACAAAAAGGCATACCTATCTGATTGCTCCGCTTCAAATTTTTTCTTTTTCGCAAATTGTTTTAATCGAAGGCGAATACCCTCCCTGTAGAAATAAAGAAAAACCAAGCCACACAACAAACCGGTGAGGTGCATCACATTCCCCCGCAACATCGCTTCATACCAAGGAGTTTCAGAATCAAAATAAATGGGAATGATCGACATGAATACAGGAAAAACGAAGAACATAATCACGATCAAAGTTCTGAGTAATCGATAAAACTCATCAAACTTGGATCTTGTTTTTAGCAATAATCCTTCATTCAAGGTATACCAACAAATGGGCATGAACGCCCAAAGCATGGCAGCGGCTCCGTGTCCGGTTAAACCCAACAGCTGGTGAACGATTGCTCCAACAAAAACAACCGTAACCGTTAGTGTAAAAAAGCGAAAAACACCTATTAGCTTTTCCAAATAAGAACCGAGAAAAAAGATGAGGAATACATCTACCACCAAATGCACCAAAGCAGAAACGGTTTCAAATCCATGTTGAAAGGTAATGTTGAGACGCTGCATAAAATCGGCAGTGTCATCAAAGCTTCCGTAGACATAACGCAAATTCGGAAAAACAAAAGTCGCCAGTGTTACTGCAACCGAACACAACATCAGCATATAAGTTTGCCATGGTGCATTCTGACGGTTTTGAAAAATCTCGGAGAACATTAGCTGACTTTTTTTACCTGATTATCGGATGTGTAAAATAAGAACAATTCAATTACACCGGGATACATTTGTTGAAGCAAATCGCCATAACGTTGGATTTGTTTTTCATGTTTTTCGGATGGTATTCCGGTTTTGAAGTCAATCACCCGAATAACCCCTTCTGAAAACACAATTCTATCAGGCCTGTGACTCACACCCTGGGCATCGATAATTTCGGATTCCGTCCGGATTTCATCGCCATCAAACATGGAGAGAAAAAATGGATGTTCACTAATGCGCTGCAATTCTGCGGTGGCTTTGCTTTTATCTTCTCCTGCAAACTCAAGCTTATTGAGCCAAATTTCAAGCGCCTTATCAAGATCATTTGGATGGGTTAAGGAAGAAAGTACTCCGTGAATGAGTTTTCCAAAACGCTTGGATGCTTCACCGGACAAAGAATTTCGCTCGTGTTCGTAGGTCAACAAAAGTTTGTCTTCCCAGTTCTCTGCCCCGGAAAATTGATGCAATACCAGCTCATCACCGACTACCAAAGATTTTCGCACCGGAGCTGTTTCACTGCCGTATTTGTAAATTTCTTCTGTTAACTGATCCGGTTTCGGAAGTGCCTCTATCACCTTTGCACCAAAATCATTTGCTGATCCGCCGCCACCAAGCATGATGTAGAGTCGTTCTTCAGCTCTTGTGCAAGCCACATACAACAAATTCAGGGCATCCAGTTCTGTTCTTGCTTTTTCTTCCGACAACACATCCAATGCATCCATGGCCTCCATATTTTTTTCGTTCACCGGAATATATCCAAATTCAAGTGGCTCGAATGCTTCTCCCAATGCTAACCAAGCGTTGGACTTACCCAGTTTGGAGGTACTCCATTGCACAAATGGCAAAAACACAATCGGGTACTGCAATCCTTTTGATTTGTGAATCGTCAAAATACGAACAGCATCTGTTGCTTCAGAGGTTTGCACACTAAGTTTATCCTGACGCATTTCCCACCAATCGAGAAATGCAAAAACATCATTTTCATACTTCGAAAAACGAAAAACCTGTTCCAAAAACGCATTGTTGTAAGCGTCTTCTCTGTGCAATTTTAAGCGACGAAATAAATCCTCACACAATTGAAATAAGGAGAATCGCAATTCCTGACGCATGTCCATGGCAATCCCTAGGTTTTTGAAAAACAAGCCCACATCAATATGGCGCATTCCGCCTTTTTTGGCAAACGTAACTGCATTGATTTCATGCAGTACTTCTTTTTCAGGATGATGTAATTGCAAATACGATTCAAGAATTTTTCCATTGTTCGGTTCATCATCGGGACGCACCAACCAACGCAACAAGGCCACTACCAATTGCACGGAAACAGATGATGAAATCAGTAAACTATCGGAAGAAACAACAGGGATTCCGTTTTCGGTAAGATGCTGCGCCACCAAATCGCCATCGCGGTTGGTTCTCGTCAACACCGCCATGTCCCTCAATGCAAATCCTTGGTTGCGGCTTTGTAAAATATTTTTCAGCAATATTTCCAAATGCACTTGCATCATTTCTCTCTTGCGCAATTCACTTGAAGTCACCTGCACTTCCACATAACCATATTCCTTTCCTTCCGGAACCTGTTGCGCGTGATTTTCGTAAATACGTTGTGCAAGATTGGAGCAGCTTTTCACCAGCTCTTCAAAAAACGCGTTGTTAAATGTTACTACGCTTTTTCCTGATCGGTAATTGGTGTCCAAATGTTCGCGATGAAAATTATAGGCAAACAAAGGTTCTTTTTCCAGCAACAATGGATTGTTTTTGTGTGCGTAGATGCCGGGCAATTCCACAAACTGCTCTACTTCTCCGTTTCGGAAACGGTAAATACTTTGTTTACCATCTCCTACCAAAAGACAACTTAATCCACGCGCCAATGCATTTTCCACCAATGGAACAAAATTATGCCATTGCATAACCGAAGTATCCTGAAATTCATCGATCATGATGTGCGCATAATGTTCTCCGATGCGTTCATAAATAAAGGGAGCAGGATCTTGCATCACGAGTGCGGAAATCATTTTATTGAAATCATCAATAAACAAAAGATCGCGCTCGTTTTTGATTTGCCGAATACGTTGATCAATGGAACGAATGAGGGTTATCTGGTGGATATTATCCAACAACACAGATGCTTTTTTGAAAAAATCATCTTCACGAATTTCAGCTATGACCGATTGGCAATGCGACAATTCATTCAAAACAGACTCAATTCCACCACCCCATTTTTTTACGTCTGCTTTTTTCACCCAGGCTCTATCACGACCGGCATCGTCAAAGCGTTTAAAAGAATTGATGCGATACGTTCTTCCTTCCTTGTCGATAAGTTTAGCGAACATGGCAAAAGCAGATTTATCGGCATGAGCAAAATCTTCGATTTTCATTCCGAAGTTTTCCGCTACTGAAATCGCTTTCTCACAGGCAGCAACAATTTTCATCCGCATGGATTTGTGTCGCGCGGTAATTCGGTTTCTTACTTCCACCAAATCTTCATCACTAAGGGCAGCAATGGAATTTACAGCGTCCTGACAGTCTTCTGCAAAAAGCGCCTTCTTGGAAAACTCTTTCAAGACTGCAGCAATCTCCCATTTCTTTCCTTCATCCGTGTGAAAATCAAGAAACGCATTGAGCATTCCAGTCACTGCTTTATCTTTTCCGGCATCGTTGATCAAGCCATCGATGGCTTCACTTACCACGCGGTCCTTTTCCAACACGACTTCAAAATCGATCGGCAAACGCAAATCGCGTGCAAAGTGACGAATGATCAGATGCACAAAACTATCAATGGTAGAAACCGATAAATCAGCATAATTATGCAGAATGGCACGAAACAATTTTTCAGCTCTTGCACGAACGCGCTCTTCCGGCATCTGCAACATGGTGCAGTAATCTTTCATTAGGCCCGGAGCATAGGAAGGATCAGTAGTTACCGCGGATAATTGTCGCAAATGCAACAGTATTCTTTCCTTCATTTCCGCCGCCGCCTTTTTGGTGAAAGTGATGGCTAAAATCCGTTTAAAGTAATAAGCGTTTGATGATGCAAGCGCCAGTTTTAAATAGGATTTCACCAGGGTATAGGTTTTCCCTGAACCTGCCGATGCATTGTACACCAGCAGATTTTTTCCATCTTGTTCGTGACCGTTAAAACTCATCCGTTCCTACAATATAAGGCTTTTCAACGGTTAAATTTAGT
>JBIKKU010000120.1:0-7989 GCA_044360245.1 Flavobacteriales bacterium
CTTAAAAGACAACTGGAAAATGGAAACGGTTACCAAAACCTACAGCACCGAATGGATTAAATCTCCTGCCATTGATATGGGCTTGTTCTATTTGCCGGTCACCTATATCGCAGATGCAGCGCTCAATGGACAAAAAGCCTACATCGAAAAAGAAATTGATAAAGCAATTCGCGAATACGTGGATTTAAAATCTTATTTGAAAGATGTGATTGTTGGTTTGTATCAACCCATGCTGGTTTCTGAAACCTACAAAACCTGGTTTCGATTGGAGCCTCAGGAAATTTATGCTTCGCAATTGTTTACCTATGGAGGCATTACCAAAATTTCACTTGGATTGAAAACGTTTACCGAGAGTTTTGTTGGTCCAAAACCTCCAATGGGCGACACTACAAAATTACCGCCTATGAAAGTCATGGATAAAATGCCGGATGATTTTAATGTAGGTTTGGTTGCGATTGTTCCCTATACCGCCGCGTCTGAATTGATGACGGAACAATATGTCAAAACACCTTATGTGTATGAAGACGGAAAACGTAAAGTAACGCTCAATCATTTCGAAATTTGGGGACAGGCCGATAAAATGGTTGTTGATGTTGGTATGGAAGGAAGTGTAAACGGTCATGTGTTTCTGATGGGGACACCTGCATACGACAGTGTGTCGCGCAACATCATTATGCAAAACGTCGATTTTCATGTCGACACCAAAAACAAATTGCTCAAATCGGCGAATTGGTTGTTGCACGGAAAGTTTGCCAAAGTCATGGAGAAAAATCTCTACTTCGAAATTGGAAAACAATTGGATGCTTCAAAGGTTGATGCCGCTTCTTACTTGAACAATTGGGAGTATAGTAAGGGAATCTTTTTGAAAGGAAAATTGGATCAGCTCGAAACGCGAAAAGTATTTTTAACAAGCGAAGGAATTGTGTGTGTAATGACCGCATCCGGAAAAGTGGGTGTGCGTGTGGAAGGAATGGATTGATAAAAATTGGTCAATAAAAAAGGGCGCAACTCGCGCCCTTTTTGTTTTTACAATGCTCCTGTTTTTATAATGTCAACCAAGGAAGGATCAAGCAAAGTGCTGGTATCGCCTAAATTGGAAGTGTCGCCTTCTGCGATTTTACGCAAAATTCTACGCATGATTTTTCCGCTTCGGGTTTTTGGTAGTCCGGGAACGAACTGAATTTTATCGGGTTTGGCAATTGGTCCGATGATCCGTGAAACTGTTTGGATAATGTCTTGCTTGGCCAATTGCGCATCGCCATGTGTTCCATCGTAAATCACATACGCATAAATTCCTTGTCCTTTGATGTCGTGCGGATAGCCAACAACGGCGCTTTCAATGACACCTGCGTGCATGTTGATGGCATTTTCCACTTCTGCAGTTCCGATGCGGTGTCCACTCACGTTTAATACATCATCCACTCGTCCTGTGATGCGGTAATTTCCTTTGGAGTCGCGCAAACTGCCATCGCCGGTGAAATATTTGTTTTCGTAAGTGGAGAAATAGGTAGTACGACAACGTTCATGGTCGCGGTAGGTGGTGCGAATCATTCCTGGCCAAGGCGATTTTATGCAGAGGTTTCCGCTCACCTCATTTCCTTGAATTTCATTGCCGTTTTCGTCCACCAAACAGGGATCAACTCCAGGTAAAGGAAGTGTTGCAAATGCCGGAATACCTGGTGTAATATTGGCCATGTTCGAAATCATGATTCCTCCTGTTTCCGTTTGCCACCAGGTGTCAACAATCGGACATCTTCCTTTTCCAATGTGTTTATGGTACCATTGCCATGCTTCTTCATTGATCGGTTCTCCTACGGAGCCAAGTACTTCAAGGCTATCGAGGTTTTTATGCTGAATGAAATCCAATCCGAATCCCATTAAACTCCGAATGGCTGTGGGGGCAGTGTATAAAATATTCACTTGGTGTTTGTCGACAATATCCCAAAATCTTCCCGCATCCGGATAGGTTGGAATGCCTTCAAACATAAGCGAAGTAGCTCCTGCAGAAAGCGGACCGTAAATGATGTAACTATGTCCGGTAATCCATCCAATATCCGCAGTGCAAAAATGAACTTGTCCGGGACGGTATTGGAAAACATTAACGAACGTGTAATTGGTCCAGACCATGTATCCTCCGGTGGTATGCACAACACCTTTGGGTTTACCCGTCGATCCTGATGTGTAGAGAATAAACAGCATGTCCTCTGCATCCATTTCTGCAGCAGGAAAATCGGGATTGCCTGCCTCTTCAACTTTTTTTATTTCATCTTCCCACCAAACATCTCTTCCTTTTAGCATGCTCACAGGTGTTTTGGTGCGTGTAGAAACAATAACGCGTTTGACGGTATGGTTGCCGACGAGTGCATCATCAATGACGCCTTTCAGCGGAATATCTTTTGCGCCGCGATAGGCTCCATCGGATGTGATGATGAATTCAGCTTGTGCATCTTCCAAACGATCGGCAATAGCTTGTGCAGAAAATCCACCGAAAATAACTGAATGAATGGCTCCAATCCGCGCGCAGGCCAAAACAGCTATGCTGAGTTCCGGAATCATGCCCATGTAAATGCAAACACGGTCGCCTTTTTTGACACCATTGTTCACCAAGACATGCGCAAATTGTTGCACTTGAAAATGCAGTTCTCTATAAGTAATTGCTCTCGAAGCTTCTTTCGGATCGTTGGGTTCCCAGAGAATGGCAATGTTTTCACCATGTTTTTCAAGGTGACGGTCCAAGCAGTTTTCCGTAATGTTCAGTTTGCCTCCGCTGAACCATTTTACATCCGGACCACTAAAATCCCAATGCAAAACTTTATTCCATTTTTTTTTCCAAACAAAATGTGAAGCAACTTCTCCCCAAAATCCTTCCGGATCCAGGATACTTCTTTGGTAATCCTTTTGGTATTGCTCAGCAGATTGAATTTGATAAGGGAAATGCATAATCCATGTTTTGCCCTAATTTAACGTATTCGGTGCATAAAAGAATAGCACAATATTCCTCAAATAGAAGATTCTTTTTTGGAAGAGCCTGAGGAGGGTATTTTTTTTCGGTAGTGAATTTTTTTCTTGTTCTTGTTTTTGCTGTCAATGATTAGCAGGGTTTATGGTAATTCAATTTTTTGCTTGCATTGCGCACACAAGGCTTCCTGCTCACCATCTATGGTGTGTATCGATTCCGCAGCATCGCTCATGACGCAACCTTTTACCGGACAATGCGGCAATCCTAGGGTGTGACCAATTTCATGGATGACTACTTTCCTGAAACGTTCTCTTTTTTGTGATTCACCGCTCGATTTTCTTCCCAATCGATAAGTGGAAACAACGCAAGAAAAACCTGGACAAGCACCTAGTCCGAAAACGCCCCAATCGCGGTATTTCCAAGCGGGTTCTTTTTTCTTTGTGCAAGAAATGTCCAATGAGGTAATTCCAATCACCCGATCTGCGCTATCACTGTATTGGCGTGTAATAAAGCGCAGTAAGGAGTCTGCCCGAAGTCTGGAAGGATTGTAAATGGAACGGGCATCATCCGGGAAATCGCCTCTGAAGCAAAGAAACACTTTTGCACCATAAGTCTTTTGCAAGGCGAATTCAGCTTCTTTTAGGTATTCAGGGTTTACCTTGCCTATCATACGGATGCCAATTTTTAGTGGTTTCTCAGGATTGATGACTAACACAGAGTCATGGGAAGATGGATGTTCCTTACAAGAGGAAAAAAGCAAACCCAACAAGAAGAGGAGAAAGATGAAATTCGTTTTCATAGTGCAAATAAAATCGAATCCATAAAAAAATCCCGAGCGAATGATTATCCGTCGGGATTTTGTTTTTGAATGAAGAGGAAACTAAGTTCTCAAGTCCCGAGTCGACCGGAATTCACCTGCATGTTTTGATGGGAACTCCGGTAATGGACAAATTGCTAAACTTGGTGTTGTCCGCAATAGACTCAGGCGAGAAAATAGATTAGTGCGTTTTTGTCAATTTGGTTTGAAAAGTATTTCCATCCTCAGTACGAACTACCAGAATGTACATTCCTTCACTTAATGCAGCGATGTTCAGGGTCGAATTTGCCATGACGTATTGCGAGTGCATTAATTTACCATCCAGGGCAAAAATTTCGCAAGTGCTGTTCAATGCAGTGCCAATTCGGATTTCTTCTTGAGCAGGATTAGGGAAAACGAGAATAGAAGAAGAAGAAAGTTCTGTAACGGATGCACTTACATCTGTTGAATAGATGCCAAAGAAACCATCATAAGAACCGGCATTGGTAGGGGTTTGCGGAGCACTTACGCTTTCAAATCTAGGAGCGTAAGTGAATGAACCAACCACGGCCAAATCTCCACCTCCAAGGCTCACCATCGCCTCGGGATAAATTACGCCATTGCCAATTTCTGAGCCCATGGACATAGCATGGCTAAACACTCCGTTGCTTTGCATTTTCACAACAGTGCTTGAACCTAGTCCGCTGAAATTTGTATTTCCTACACCCGGATCAAAATCGGTTACAATTTGTGTTCCGCAAGTGAAATAAACATCATTGTTCGAATCAATATCTATGCCTTGAACGAAGTCTATAAATCCGGTGCTTCCCACAGTATAAACCCATTGGTAAGTCCAATTGGAAGAAAACTTAACTAAAAAAGCATCGTATCCACCGACAACTGTGACATCATTTACACCTCCGGCAGGATTGAAATCGACAGTTGTTCCAAAAAATCCACCTACAAAAATTTCATCCGTGGCAGAAAGTTCCATGGAGTAAACATTGTCTTCGGCGCTTCCTCCAAGTTGGTATTGAACACTTGGAATTCCTCCGGAAAAGGTGATTAAAAAAACATCTACCGTTCCGTTTGAAGTCATGTTGTTGGTATTGCCCGTATTATCGGTATCCATTGTTCCGTAAAAGTTTCCTGCTGCATAAATATCATTCGAACTACCAATTTCAACTTCAACAATTTCCTGATCGTTTGTTCCGGATAGTTCGTACACCGACTGAAAATTCAGTGCCGTATCCAAACCGAGTAAAAATGCATCCTTTCCATCAACGGCTGTTTTATTTACAGTAGATGCAGAAGGATCGAAGTCGATAATGTTTTGAAAAAATCCACCGCAATAAAGGCTGTTTCCTTTTACTGCAATATCATAAATATTGCTTCCGCCGTCGTGTCCAAACCCATGCAAAAAGTTTCCGTTGGCATCCAACTTAATGAGGTAGGCACCCAATCCGGTGGAGTTTATGTAGTTTGTTGCTGCACCGGGATTCATATCCAAACTGCCGTTATACTGGCCACCAACATAAATCGCTCCGGCTGCATCAAGGGTGAGGGAATTTCCATAGCCTAAACTATTGTTCGAAAAACTCTTTGCCCAAATAAAATCACCGTTGCTATCGTATTTGGCTAAAATTGGCGTAGTTGTGGTGGTGGTAATGTTAAAGGTGCCCGGACCAAAATCCATGTCGAAAGTACCATTACCGACGTGACCAAAAATGTAATAATTTCCTGAAGCATCGACCTCAATCTGTGTGAGTTCATCGAATCCGGTATCTCCAATCTGGTTAAGGTGCTCTATTTGAAGAAAAGCATTTTGTCCTAATACCGTTCCGGAATAAAATAGTCCTGCAAGTAGTAAATTTTTTTTCATGTTTTTTTTCTTCAAGATTACAGCCGGATGAAAAAAAATAAAATGAAGGATTCATGAATTGAAAAAATCAGTTAATGAAATGCATGAAAACAAAAAATCCCCGCCTTTGGAGCGAGGATTTTTACTTTATTAAATCGACTTATTTTGCAGCAGCAAAACGCTTGGATACTTCATCCCAGTTCACCACATTCCACCAGTTGGCCATGTAGTCCGGACGTTTGTTTTGGTACTTCAAATAGTAAGCATGTTCCCAAACATCGCAGCCCAAAATTGGTGTACCCTTCACTTCAGCAATATCCATTAAAGGATTGTCTTGGTTAGGAGTAGAACAAATAGCCAAAGATTTATCTGCTTTCACGATTAACCAGGCCCAACCTGAACCAAAACGCGTTGCTCCTGCTTGGTTGAATTGCGTTTTGAAATCGTCGAAAGAACCAAATGCAGCATGAATCGCATCTGCAAGCTCTCCGCTAGGATTTCCGCCTTTGTTTGGACCCATTACGGACCAAAACAAATCGTGGTTAAAATGTCCGCCGCCGTTGTTGCGAATGGCCGGACTTGCTTTTGAAATGTTGGCAAGAATGTCCAAAAGAGATTTACCATCCCATTCGGTATCCTTAATGGCAGCGTTAAGGTTGTTGACATAAGCTGCATGGTGACGATCATGGTGGATTTCCATGGTCATTGCGTCAATAAAAGGTTCCAGCGCATTGTTAGCGTATGGAAGAGGTGCTAGTTCGAAAGCCATAAGTGTAAGTTTTTGGTAGAACAAAGATAACAACCCAACGCATAAATGGTGAGAATGTTCAAAGCAATTTCGAAGAATAAAGAAAGGGTAACATAATGCACGAATCATCCTCAATTCCTTGGTATTGTGAAGATTCAGTATAAGGAGATGCTGAAAAAAATTAAAAAGGAATCCGTGCCAGTGGGGCAATATCGATTGAAGCAAACAACCCGGCTTCGTAACGAAATAATCCGGCTTGGGCAATCATGGCTGCATTGTCGGTACAATATTCAAAAGGCGGAATATGAACGGTCCATCCATTATTATCGCCTTCATCCATAAGGGTTTTACGTAAACCTGAATTGGCACTTACTCCACCGGCAATGGCAATGTGTTGAATGCCTTTATCCTTGGCTGCTTTACGCAATTTGTGCATCAAAATGGTAATGATGGTATGTTGAATGGAGGCGCACAGATCGTTTTTGTGTTGCTCAATAAAATCAGGGTTTTCTTTTTGCTGTTGTTGAAGAAAGTATAGGATATTGGTTTTTAATCCGCTGAAGGAATAATCGTATTGGGCAATTTGAGGATGGGTGAATTTGAACGCTTCGGGATTTCCTTCTTTGGCCAATTTGTCGATTAGGGGTCCGCCGGGGTAGGGGAGTCCCATGATTTTTGCGCTTTTGTCAAAAGCTTCTCCTGCAGCATCATCGATGGTTTCTCCGATGATTTCCATGTTCAGTGGCGAATGCACAACAACAAGTTGGGTGTGTCCCCCGCTTACGGTTAAACAGAGGAAAGGGAATTCAGGAAGCGGACGATCATCGTTTTCTCTGCGCACAAAATGAGCCAGAATATGGGCTTGCATATGGTGCACTTCCACAAGCGGAATGTTCAGCGAAAGCGCAAAACTCTTGGCAAAAGAAGTTCCAACCAATAAAGCGCCCATAAGTCCCGGACCTCTTGTAAACGCTACTGCGGAAATGGCTTTTTTGTCGATGCCGGCTTCGCGAATGGCAGTGTCGATTACGGGAATGATATTTTGTTGATGTGCCCTGGAAGCCAACTCAGGTACAACCCCTCCAAAACGCTCGTGAATACTCTGATTGGCGATGAAATTGGAACGTAGTTTTCCGTTGACAATAACGGCCGCTGAAGTCTCGTCGCAACTGGACTCTATGCCGAGAATTATGGTATCTTTGTTAATTGGCACAAACTGTGTATTAATACAGGCAAAAGTATCAAAAAAGTCCTCCATATCCTGATGAACACCATCGGGATCGTACTCGAGTGGGTATTGATCCTGACCATCCTGCTATTGCTTGGACTCAAGTCATCCGCTTTTCAAACCTGGCTTGCGCAAAGAGCTGCTGCTTTTCTTTCTTCGGAACTGAATGCGGAAGTCAGGATAGATCGGGTTGATATTGATTTTTTTGATTATGTCACTTTTGAAGGTGTGTACATTGGCGATCAGCGTTCGGATACGGTTGTGTATGTTCCAAAACTGCATTGCGAGATTGAAGATTTCTCTATCCGAAAAGAATTCATCACCATTTCGGAAGTGGAATTGGTTGAACCGCATATTGAGCTAAAAAAATACGAAGGCGATAAAGTCTGGAATTATG